>JAFDHR010000509.1 GCA_019308645.1 Deltaproteobacteria bacterium | reverse complement strand
TACAAAAAAGGAAACAAGGCCTGCAAAGAAGCATGGGAATATTCCGGTTTAGACCCAAAAGAGGTAGGAATAATTAAAATCACAGGAATTTTCTTTTTGGACGCAGACCTGCCCTGGCCTCCGGCTCGGAGAGCGCGACCTCCTTGGTATATATTGCAACCTCTGTGGTATCTATTGACTCATACTATATAGCCTAAACATTGCATGCCAGGTCTGGGCCAGGGATCCACGCAGGTTATCAGGATTTTAAATATCTTGGGAAATGAGTTATCTGCGGCTATCTGCGGCGAAAACTCGTGTCCAAATTAAACGCAGGAGATAACATTATGATCAGAGAAATCTCTAATAGGGAGATCATCGAAGTAGTCAGGGATTTGTGTATAGATGCAAATTATAACCTTGGCGAGGATGTCCTTCGTGCCTTTGACAAGGCAATCGAGGCTGAGGAGTCAGCAACAGGAATAGAGGTCCTTAAGGAACTGCAAGAGAATGCCAGGATTGCTCGGGAAGAGAAGGCTCCGATATGTCAGGATTGCGGGCTTGCTGTCGTTTTTATAGACATTGGCCAGGATGTCCATATAACAGGCGGTGATTTAAATGAGGCAGTCAACGAGGGAGTGAGGCAAGGGTATGAAGATGGATATTTAAGGAAATCGGCTTGCCATCCTATTACCAGAAAAAATACAGGTGATAACACCCCCGCTATTATTCACATACAAATTGTTCCAGGAGATAAAATGAAGATCGTCTTTGCACCCAAAGGAGGCGGCGCTGAGAATATGAGCAGGGTAACTATGCTTACCCCGGCAGCTGGCATTGAGGGAGTGAAAGACTTTGTAGTAAATAGGGTGAAAGAGTCTGGTTCAAACCCATGCCCACCAACTGTCATTGGCGTTGGAGTTGGTGGCACCTTTGAAAAATCTGCAATCTTGGCAAAAAAGGCAATCTTGAGAGACATAGGAAATAGAAATCCTGATCCAGAACTGGCAACAATTGAGGAGGAGATTTTAACAAGAATCAATAGATTGGGGATTGGCCCAATGGGATATGGAGGAAATACCACCTCATTTGATGTATTTCTGGAAATCGAACCGTGCCATATTGCAAGTTTACCAGTAGCGGTTAATGTCCAATGCCATGCTGCCAGACACAAAGAGGCAATTATTTAATATCTGAAACTGGAAACTTGAAACTTGAAACTGGAAACTGGATAAACACAAACAATACCCAATAAGGAATACCAAGTTTCGAGTTTCAAGTATCAAGTATCCAATATATACTGGAGGGAAAGATGACCAAACAGATACGACTGACAACTCCATTATCAAATGAAGATGTGGAGAAATTAAATATTGGAGACAAGGTATTGTTAAACGGGGTTTTGTTAACCGGAAGGGATGCTGCGCATAAAAGGCTCTTTGAGCTTATCGAGCAAGGGAAAGAGCTCCCGGTTGATATCAAAGGACAGGTAATTTACTTTGTTGGACCTACTCCGGCAAAACCCGGAAAACCTATTGGCTCTGCCGGCCCCACAACCAGTTATAGGATGGATCCCTATTCTCCGAAATTGATTGAGCTTGGATTAAAAGGGATGATTGGGAAAGGAAATCGCTCTCAGACGGTTATTGAAGCTATGAGTAAATTCAAGGCCGTATATTTTGGCGCCACTGGGGGGGCAGGTGCCCTTATCGCTAAAAGAATTAAAAAGGCCGAAATCGTTGCTTACCCTGATTTAGGACCCGAAGCAATCCGGATATTAGAGGTAGAGGATTTTCCAGTAACAGTGATCAATGACACGAGAGGAAATGATTTGTATCAAGAAGGCATAAAGAGGTATGCCAAGGAGTGAATGTCCCCGTCTCGGTCTCGGGACGGGAAAGGCGGGCTTGACATTAGTTTTAATGTAGGTAGACGGCTGGTTATCCTAAAAGTTTTCGGGAAAGCTTTTCCAACATATCCTTGGTCATTGCTGATAGATCGTACTCAGGTTTCCACCCCCATTCTTCACGGGCAACGCTATCATCCATATAATTTGGCCATGATTCAGCGATGGCCTGGCGCACAGGATCTACTTTATAGTCCATAGTGAACTCCGGAATGATCTTCTTGATCTCAGCATAAAGATGCTCAGGGGCAAAACTCATAGCTGTGACATTGAAAGCATTTCTA
>JAFDHR010000508.1 GCA_019308645.1 Deltaproteobacteria bacterium | reverse complement strand
CACTACTTTGCTATTGCCACAATTGCTGTCTCGTTAGTTTGGCAGCAATTATTTATCAATTGGAATTTTGTAGGGGGAGCCCGGGGTATAGAATTACCTCTAAAAGAAACCCCGAACTTCATTTATATGCAGTTTGACTCTCCCGTTTACTATCACTATTTTGCCTTCTTGCTGGTGATGTTAGCCATTTTATATATGAATTGGTTCAGGAAATCCAGGCTTGGATATCAATTACGGGCAATAACTTCAAACGAAGATGTTGCGGAGAGCTTAGGGATCAATGCCCATTGGGTTAAAGTCAAGGCCTACTGCATTACTGGTGTGTTTGCAGGTATGGGGGGAGCCTTCTACACCGTGTACTACAGCTATATAGACCCCTTCTCAGTGATGCATTTAGAGTTGTCCATAATGATCGCCTTAATGACCATGATAGGCGGAGCGGGCTCCATGTGGGGTCCAATAATCGGTGCAATGATTCTGATTCCCTTAGATCGTTACTTGGGTGCCTGGCTTGGGGGAAGGGGAATTATCGGGGTGGACTTCATGATTTACGCTTTAATGGTGATGATAATATCAGCCTATGAACCCAAAGGGATCTGGGGTATAATTGAGAAAGCTCGGAGGAAGAGGTAGGTAAAGGCGCTATGGCATTATTGGAAGTAACCGATCTGGCTAAAGATTTTGGCGGTGTAGCTGCTAACAGCCACATATCCCTTGAGATTGAAAAGGGGGAGATCATCGGGCTGATAGGTCCGAACGGTGCGGGAAAGACTACCCTGTTTAACTGCATTGTTGGGTATCACAGGCCGGACCATGGTGTAATACGATTCAAGGACAAAAATATCACCGGATTCAAACCCTTTCAGACGAATCGTGAGGGGATTGGCAGGACCTTTCAAATTATGAGTATTTTAGGAGACCTTACTGTCTTGGAGAATGTCATGATAGGGTCATTTTGTAGAACATCCGATCGTCGAACCGTAAGGCAAGAGGCCTCTGAAATACTGAATCTTTTGGAATTGGAGAAAGACGGTAAAGCTTATCTGACCGAATTGCCTGTAGCCACTCAGAAGCGAGTTGGCCTTGCCACGGCCCTTGCTACCAGGCCAGAGCTCCTGATGCTTGATGAGGTTGCGGCGGGCCTAAATCCGAAGGAAACGGAGGAGATGGTAGCCCTTCTAAAAAAAATTCATAAGGCAAAGGATCTAACTCTTTTTCTCACAGAACATGTGATGCAAGTCGTTATGCCTATTTCCCAGCGTATCATAGTCTTGGACGGGGGACAAAAAATAGCGGAGGGAAGGCCTCAGGAAATCGCCAACAACGAACGGGTGATTAAGGCCTATTTAGGTGATAAGTATGCTGAAGGTCGAAAAAATAGAGGTTCGATATAGTGGTGTACCCGTAATCCACGATGTTTCCTTTAACGTTAATGTGGGGGAACTGATCTCGATTATCGGGGCCAATGGTTCAGGTAAAACAACATTACTGAAGACCGTGGCCGGAACTATCCACCCTACAAAAGGCTGCATCGAATTTGAGAATAAGGATATCAGCAGAAGTTCTACGGTCGACATCGTGAGGAAAGGAATAACCTATGTCCCAGAGGAGAGGCGCATCTTCGGACCTCTTTCTGTAGAGGAAAACCTGGAATTGGGGGCATACATTCTCAATGACAAGGAGGAAACAGAAAAGCACCTGGACTATGTGTACGGCCTCTTTCCCATCCTGGAGACTAGGCGGAAACAATTAGGGGAAACTCTTAGCGGTGGGGAACAGCAGATGCTTGCCATTGGGAGAGGCTTGATGTCAAGCCCTAAATTGTTGATGCTGGATGAACCCTCTCTGGGGCTTATGCCCAAACTTGTTGATGAGATGTTAGAAGCTATAGCTACATTGAAAGGAGAAGGTATAACCATCTTACTCGTTGAACAGAATGTCAGAGAGGCATTGGAAATGGCAGACAGGGCATATGTATTACAGACAGGTCGAACCATTCACAAGGGAACAGGGGATGAACTCCTGGAAACAGATATTGTCAAAAAGGCCTTTTTAGGTCTATAGAGATAGATCTCCACAGTCAAATCCAATCTTTAAGATTCTTTAAGCCCCCCTTGCACATGTCTTATGGTCTCCACAGGTACATAAATTGCACTCCGGATATAGTGGCAAG
>JAFDHR010000507.1 GCA_019308645.1 Deltaproteobacteria bacterium | reverse complement strand
CTGTGGAAAAAAGTAGCTGGCGGATTGAGTGCGGGTCGCGTGCAATCAGTAGCGGTACGACTGATTGTGGAAAGGGAACGCGAGATAGAATCATTCATGCCAAATGAATACTGGAAAGTAATGTGTTATTTCACGATTGATGTGGATAACGTGATTAACCTTAGTAAAGATTGGCAGAAATGGCTGGCTGAAACTACCGAAAAACGAAATGGCAAAAAATCAGATGGTCGGAAGGTGCGAGAAAAAAACGACTGGCTGATTAAGCATAACAGTCTTGCTGCAGAATTGATTGAAATTGATGGCAAAAAATTCGACTCGAAACATATTGAAGCTGTGTTGTCAGCAGTGAAACGCGCAGGTTTTCAACTCGATGAGCAAATCGAGATAAAAAACCCTAAAGCCAAAGGCCCGGCACAGCAAGTAATACTTTTACGTGGTCATATGTCTGGCGGGCCATCATGGCAGGTAAAGTCAATTAAAACAAAACGCGTAAAGAGCCGCCCCTATGCACCATTCATTACGAGCACGCTTCAGCAAACAGCAGCAAACCAACTGGGCTTCCCTGCCCAATTAACCATGAGCACCGCTCAGTCTCTGTACGAAGGCGTGTCAATCCATGGAATGGGTTCAATTGGCCTGATCACATACATGCGAACTGACTCAACACATCTCTCGGGTGAAGCAATCAATATGGTAAGGCAGTACATAGGTTCGGAATTTGGAGATCAGTACCTGCCAGCAAAGGCAAACTTCTTTTCATCCTCCAATAAATCAGCCCAAGAGGCACATGAAGCAATTCGCCCTACCGATGTCAGCTTAAATCCTGACCGTGTTCAATCATCGCTGAACGCCCAGCAATATAAACTCTACAAAATCATCTGGGAAAGATTTGTATCCTGCCAGATGACTGATGCCCAATGGGACTCTACAGTCATCTTGATCTCGGGCGTTGATCATGGTGGAGAACTCATTTTTCGTGCGAATGGCCGTGCATTAGTCTTCGACGGGTATTATAAAGTTGTTGGCGTACCCACCACATCTGACGAAGTAATGCTCCCTCTTGTGACAGAAAAACAACCTCTGGCAGCGATTCAGATTGATCCAGCGCAAAATTTTACCTCACCGCCCCCCCGATACACTGAGGCATCGCTTGTGAAAAAGCTTGAAACCGAAGGTATCGGTCGACCGAGTACCTATGCCCAGATTATTCAGGTCATTCAAAACCGCAAATATGTAGAAAAAATTCATAACATATTCCATGCAACCGATCTTGGCAAAATAGTAAATGACAAGCTTATAGAAGCTTTTCCAGAGATTTTGCAAGTTGGCTATACTCGTTATATGGAACAGCAACTCGACAATGTTGAAGAAAAACATGCCGACTGGGTGCAAATGCTCCATGACTTTTATGGACCATTCAAATCGAGTCTCGACCTGGCCTACACAAACATGAATCACGCCAAAGCAGAAATAGAACCTGCCCCATATACCTGCCCACAATGCGGCAGTAGTACCGTGTATCGTTTCGGTCGTAAGGGTCGATTTCTTAGTTGCTCTAAGTATCCTGAATGCAAGTTTGCGGCGCCAATTGACAGCAGTGGCAAACCCATTTCACCCGAACAGACCGACGTAGCCTGTCCCAATTGTGGTTCGCCAATGATGTTGCGCAAAGGTCGTTTCGGACCCTTCCTTAGCTGTACAAAATACCCTGACTGCAAAGGCATCCTAAATCTTGACAAAAAAGGATGTCTTGTCCCGCCAAAGATTCCACCATTGCTCACAGACCTGCCATGCCCAAAATGCCAAGCTCCTTTAAATCTGAGGCGTGGTGCGAAAGGATTGTGGTTAAGCTGCTCGAAATTTCCCAAGTGTTCCGGAAGGTTGGGATGGGCATCGCTCAAAGATGATGTGAAGAAGAAATGGATGAAAAGATTTGAAGATCACGAAAAAACTTATCCGCAACCAATTATTCGCACAATTGACGGAAATCCTGTTGGCGACGCCTATAAACCACAAAAGCGGAATTGCGCCGAAGCCAACCCGCCTTCGCTTTTGGAGCTACGGCGCGGTTCACCTCGCCATTCATCCCTGTAGCAAGCTACAGGGTATTCTGGCGAAGGCGAATAAAACTGAACTGCCTTGTATGAAAAAACGAGCTACTGATTTTAGTAGCCACTATGACCAAACCCACCCTCTCCCCTTTGTGTGGTATCAAGCTCATTCACTTCTTCTACTATTGCCCGAGAAACCGTGTGAATAACCATCTGAGCAATCCTTTCTCCCCTCTTTATAGTTAAGGGTTTCTTTCCCCAGTTGATGGCTATGACACCTATTTGACCCCTATAGTCTGCATCTATAGTGCCAGGAGCATTGACAAATCCAAGGCCATACCTCAAGGCCAATCCGCTCCTGGGTCGTATCTGTGCCTCGTAGCCTTCAGGAAGGGAAATTGATAAACCGGTCGGGATAAGCTTTATATCACCAGGTTGTAGAGTGAGGTCTTTATTAACAGCGGCACACAGATCAAGGCCGGAGGAACCATCCGATTGATAAGAGGGTAATGGGAGATCTGTATTATTACCCAACCTTTTGACTTTTAAAATAATTTTATCCATATCAAAAAGTGCCTAAAGTGAGCTAAAGTGACTAAAATTAAAAATGGGCACTATCGATTCCTTGTCCGT
>JAFDHR010000506.1 GCA_019308645.1 Deltaproteobacteria bacterium | reverse complement strand
GCCCAAAAAAGCCGCGGCCAAAGCGTAAAAGCTGTAAAAATACACCCCATGTCTCTACTGCTAAAATCCTTGCGCTAAGAAAGAAATAGAAGTACTACCTTGAAAGGGGTGAATGATACTCCTGTAAAATCGTCCGTCCACCGTAATGGAAACTACAGGAAAAGGGAGCGTTATTAGATGGAAAAGGCGGTTTATTTTGCAGCCCGAAAAGGTTTGGGTTCGTTTCCGATGGCAATACCTTCTAAAGAATGCACGAAAAAAGCGGTTAATCTACTGTCTAATCCAGGCAGTTATTGGACTTAGAAATCACCACCCAAATCACTTGAGGGTATCCATGTTATTTGATTATCATTTATAGAACTTTTGAAAATTGATTCAACTACCATTTTCATCATGTTGAAAAATGGCAGTGCAGAATCTTTAATTTTTCCTGATTTAATTACGTCTTCTTTATTAACCATTTGGACAATTCTGACCTCTTCTATTTCCAACTTTTTACGTGCTGACTCCGGCTTGATAGCAATATTAAAATCATTGGGCGACTGCACTGATGGATATAACCACCCATCTGAGTCCTTGTCATCAAACCAGACTCTGCACATGGAGCCAGATATGCGGTATAAATACTCGGTACCATTGCCTATAGGTTTTAAAAATTCAGATCTGACAAACTCTCTTAAAATCTGATATGACAACATACTTTCATCGTCATAAAACGGCTTTCCATTTGTGTTAGTAATCTTGAATTCTTCCGAAACAATTCTCTTTAAATTAAGGGGCTTGATTTGTTTATACTTTATTAGATAAACTTGCTCATCCGGTTGTACAGACAATTCTTCAAATGGGGTTTTTAGGTTTTTTGAGACATATAAAACTGATGACCCCTTGGCATGACACCTCCCCATAATAGAATTCACAGCAGGTGGCTCCCAACATTCTGAAACATTCTTTATAAGGTAATCAAATTTTCGAAGACGCCAAAGTTTAGAGTAGTTTTGATGAACACGATCTACATGAAATGTTTCAAGAGAGTCCAAAAACGAACTCAATTCTGTATCTATTTCCGAATCTTCCTTTTTTCTTAAATCGAGATTCCGCCATTTTTCAATACACTCCAACACACGTGCAGGATGTGGCAATTTCCATGGTTTTTCATTTTTCATTATTTTGTCCAACTATAATAATTTTACATCCTATAAATCATCTTGTGGGATCCTCCGGTTTTTCGATTTTTCTCCCACAGCTATCACAAATTCAATAATCAGACATATTTTCTCCTTTTTCCTTTCAACTAAAGATGAAGTCGCCGGCTTGTATAAAGCGCAACGAAAAGAGGTCTGGTGAAATGAGGTTAAGTGATATTAAGGTTTTCCTCTCACTACAGGTATGTTTAACTCTTGACCTCCCCTTTTTATAAAAAGCATCACAGTAGTGCCCGGTTCACCTGTTATGCGTAAAGTGTCTTTTGTGAGATCTCCTGTTATAGGTTCGCCGTCAATTTTTAAAATAACGTCGCCTTTCTGAAGCCCCGCATTTTCAGCGGGTCCCTCTTCGGCAAGTGATATAATCGTGTACTTTTGCAACCCAACCCCTATCTTTCCACGACCCTTGACGATTTTTCGACAAATAAAATTCTCTCGAATTTGTGTCAGTAATAAATAGACATTTTCAGAGTCTTTTGATCCCCGGCTAAAGTCCGTTACGCGCTCGAATGCGCTACCGGGGTTGCTGATCGCAGCAATGTTTGCGATTACCCTGATGCCTTCTGGATGGTCAACAATGTTGTAAATAAACCGCCATTCAGGAGTTCTGTCGTACTTCGAACCAAAAAGGAGACTCGATCCCAATGTCCGATCACGTTTCGAAAAGACAAGTATGTTCTCATCACGTTTTTGAAGTTGGAAATTCCACGACAGCATATCATTTGTGATTTGATCTGCAATCTCAGCTTTAGATGCCTCGGGTATGATTACTTCAGGCTTTCCAGTAGGCGTGTTTAGAGGCTTGACGGTAGCACAGCCAGAGATAAGAAAAATAAATAATGTTGAATATGCAATGTTTCGTAAGATATACTTTATTTTCTTAACCTCCTTTAGAACCCAACCCAACCCAACACCAATTTTATTGAAGATTATTTTGTAAATCGCAAAATTATCAGGAATTAACCATGATTTCAAATATGTCCATTTTT
>JAFDHR010000505.1 GCA_019308645.1 Deltaproteobacteria bacterium | reverse complement strand
TGAAAAGATCCTTGATTTGGCCGGAATGTCTCTCCAGAGCAAGGAAAAAGACGATGATAGAGTATATTCCATAGAAGAAGTTTTTCCCGATTTCCACACAGGTAATGCATTGCGTGGCCTTCGTTCCCGTGAGGGATTGACACAGAAACAGCTTGCAGAAATGATTGGAGCCAGGCCCACTCATATATCTGAAATGGAGAACGGTAAGCGTCCTATTGGTAAAGGGATGGCAAAGCGTTTGGCCAAGGCCTTACGGACTGAATATAAGATTTTTTTGTAAGGAAATAGAAATTGAATCATCATCTGCCTTTGGCTTATTAGTCCACACCGCCTCTAATTCCTTAACACTTTTTCTTCAGTATGTGCATGTAAACCTCCCTCCCCTGTTTTCCCTTCCATTTTTGATTTGACAAACGACTAAAAATTGTCTTTTTAGCATGCCGAATAACTAAATTAGGGCCAATTTGGATAATGGAGTAATCAAAGGGTAAGGATCCTTGAAATCAATGCCAAGAATCCCTGGTGGAGCCAGGGGGTAGAATTTGCTCATTACGACAAAAGCGGAAAAGAGATAGATGCCATTTTTCAGGAAGATGGAGGGTATTCAGCCGTTGAGGTCAAGTACCGTGGACAGGTAGATGAAAGAGATATCAAGCGAATCTCACCTGTTAAGAGATATTTCGTTCTAAGCAGGGACGAAGTCGGGTGGAAGGGAGAAGTCATAATTCTTCCCGTAGATATATTCTTAGCTCTATTGCCTGTTTCTGAAAGGATTATTTAGTGCCCGACCGAAAACTGTTATTTTTTCCAATCTCTTCGTCAGGCTCAAATTATAATCCTCGAAATACTCAATGTATTCCCGTGGTTATACTTTTCGCCTTCCTTGATCTTAGAAAAAATCCCTAGTTTTCGTTCAGACACTATTTAGATGTAAAATAATTACTTGTCCCCTTTAGTGCTACTTCCCCTCTGATTCGATCACCATGAGCAGCACAAGATCCATCTTGCACAACTGCCCTACGGCAGGCCGCCTGTCACCTGCCTCGAACTGTTCGGTGACTCTCTCCGTACCTTGAGCGGCCTGGTAGCTGAAAATGGGAAACGCTCCTCTCCAAGGCTACTATTGTCAATAAAAGACCTTTACATTTTGTATTACATTAGATATAAAGTAATACATTAAGGAGGTGCAAATATGGCCCAGTCCATCACGATACGTCTGACACCCGAAAGGGCACGGTTTATAAAACTTATAAAAAAGCGTTTCAATTTCAAAAAGAATTCCGAGGCCATTGATCTTGCCTTGAGAATGAGCTTTGAAGATGAGATTGATTATAAATACAAAATAGAACAGGTCTCCGGCTGTATCGGTTTACCGGGCAGCAAAAACGCTGCTCAAAGGATACGAAATCTCAGGGGTGAATAATGTTCATTACTGTTGATTCAAATATTATGCTCAGTATCTTTACGAAAGACTCTCTGTACGATGCTTCTTCATCCCTCATGGATAAGTATCACACTCACGATTACATCATCAATGATTGCATCTACCTTGAATTGGGTGTTCACTTCACGAACCTTCAAACACTTAATGAAGCCCTCGACGCTCTTGAAGTCGTTACTTTAAAAAAGGCTGAAATAAACTATCAAATTGTATTATCGGCATGGACAACCTATCTGAGAAAAAGGAAATTCGTGTGCCCATCCTGCAAAAAGTCTATAAATCCGGTGTGCCCCAAATGCAGGCAAACGCTTGCCTACAGACAAAGGATCCTTACGGACTTTTTTATCGGTGGTTTCGCATTGGTAAACAGTGACGGTATCATGACTTTTGATCCGACCTATTACAAAAACTATTTTCCTCAACTGACAATCCTTGATTAAATTTTAATGCCGCAAAAAATCGCAGAATATTCAATTACAAGACCTGGGCCCCGGCTTCAGTAGACACATCAGTAGACACTATCCTTGACACACAAGGCCAAATTTCTTATACTCTTTTCCCAAAAAAGTGCCTTCTTATTCACTTCACAACAAAAATCTTTTTATGAAACCTCACCTTAACAAAGGACTTTTCTCCAACTATTACCTTGATGAACTTCTTCCGAGAGAGGAAGAATTCAATATCCCATTCTCATATGTTGAGACGTCCTTTGAAGAAACCAAGCGCATATGGGATAAAACGTACCTTTCCTCCC
>JAFDHR010000504.1 GCA_019308645.1 Deltaproteobacteria bacterium | reverse complement strand
GGTCTTGTACCTCTAATGCTTCTACGTTGACGAGCGGTATCATAATGTCTTCCACTTCGGTCTCAGAAAAATCAAATATGCGCTCAACGATCTTTTTCTCAGCTGTTCGTAGACTGCTGTCTATATTCCACATGTCCAAATAGTTCTCAAGATCTTCCCTTGTAGCGTGGGGCCGAAGCCGAGCGCTGCTCACGCCAAAGAGCATCATAAAAAGTCTTGTAAGCCACGTCAGAACTACGACAAACGGATAGAAAATTATGGATATCACCTTTAAAGGATAAACCAGATACGGAGTTATTTGTTCAGCATGGTAGCGATAGACAGAGGATAAACCAGATACGGAGTTATTTGTTCAGCATGGTAGCGATAGACAGTTTTTGGGACAATCTCGCCTAAGATGAGAATAAACGGAGTCATGATGAGTATGGTTGCATATTTATATTGTTCTCCAAGGTAATTAATAATCAAAAGTGTTGCAATTGCATTGCTCAGCACCTCAAATATATTGGTGCCAAGCAGTGTTGTGGAGAAGAATTTTTCCGGGGTGTGAAGTATAGCATCCACCAATGTGTGTTTTTTCGAGCCCTGTTCTGCAAGGGCCTTTATGCGCGCCCGGTCCACAGAAACCATTGCAGTTTCCGTTCCAGAGAAAAATCCCTCGCAGAATATGCAGATGAGAATAACAAACATCCAAAGGAGAAGCTCAAGCATTGTTTTTGCCCTCTCTATCGGTTTCATCCATTATCTCACCGAAAAGCTCCTCAAGGATATCCTCCAGGGCAACCATTCCAACTGTTTTCCCCTGACCGTTAGTCACTATTCCTATATGGCTTTTGTTTTTCTGAAATTGAAGCAACACAGACAGTGCGTTTCTGCCTTCAGCAACAAAGGTTGGCTTTCGCAGGATAGACTTTATTGTCTGAAACTTTTTTCTGTATGCGGAGCTTTTAAGACGCAGGAGATCTTTTGAATGGACAAAGCCGGTAATCTGGTCAACGCTTTTTTCAAAAACCGGATATCGTGAGAACTTTTTTGTCTCAATAATTTCCATAAAGGCCTCTTCACTGATGTCGAGGGGCACTGCTACTATCCTGTCTCGTGGTATCATTATATCGGATATGGATATGTCATCCAGATGAAATGCCTTGTGAATTAGATCACGCTCACCAGGTTCAATTGTTCCCTCTCTGCTGCCAATATCTATCATTGATTTGAAGATGCCCTCATCAATATTTACTAAATCGAGGGGCTGTTTTGTAGGGTCTTTCACAAAGAGGCGTATAAATACCTTTGCAGCGGAATTTAACACATATCGAAGTGGAACTATTGCACGTGAAAAAAGGTATAGAGGATATGAGTTAAGGCAAGCTATCTTTTCCGGATATTTGACAGCTATGGTTTTTGGTATTATCTCCCCAAAGAGCAGGAGTACAGGCACAGTCACTGCCATGCAGAAAAAGGGAAGAAATTGGTTACTGATTATATCCTTTGTAAGAGAGTAAACAAGTGCAGCGGCAACGACAGAGATGCATATATTCACAATCTCATTTCCAATAAGCACTGTGGTGAGAAATGTGTTCGGAGTCTTTAGGAGATTTATTATATATTTAAAACCCGAGCCTTTTCGGATTTTTCTTCGGCGCAGCCTGACCTTACTGAGAGAAAAAAAGGCGGTCTCAGATGAAGAAAAGAAACCTGAAAGAAGTAATAAGATAATAATGGATACTAGCTTTATATAAAAGTACATTTCCTCTTAAGGAAGGCAAATAGGGTGGTTTTAATGTGTTTGTTGTACTGAGGGGTTGAGGAGCTTATTTTTTGAAAAAATCCTTCCATCAAATAATCTTTAACCATAAAATAGTGCTGTAATCTACATTGTATCCATAGCAATAGTTATTTCACAAGTCAACTGAAATAGAGTGTCAACCGAAATAGAGCTTTTCTGGAATAGGGTTTCTTTTTTAAAGGAAGCGACATATTCAGCTGCTGTAGATATATCAGCAATTATTATTTTACAGCCGTTCACAGATTACAATATTGTATTCGCCCCGCCATTCATCCCTGCGCGTTGAACCTTTGAACCCTGTCGAAGATCCCGCTGGGCGGGGAACCTCATAGCTCAGACCGACCTGGTGTCCAATTTTTGAGCAAAGTCCTAAAAACTATGGGAATTGCAGTCATTAAATAAATAGTTTTTACGAGGTCTGTAATAAGGGTTTTTGCATGGCTCTGTTAATCAGACCTGTAAGCCCGCTAAGTCAAACTTTTCCATCATGAAGCGATGAAATGCGTTGTCATCAAGATTGGCGCGTTTTTCGAGGAAATCATTACTTAAAGGACCTGCAGAATACACCGCCTTTGGGGCATCCGAGAGAACGGCCTGTAAAATAAGATCGGCAATGAGATCGGGGCCGGGAATAGACAAACCGGTGAATATCTTCCCAGTTGCTGCTCCTGCGGTCTGATAGATCGGTGTATAATCCGGATGAGTTCTGGCCATGAGATCACCTGTCAATTTATTGCCC
>JAFDHR010000039.1 GCA_019308645.1 Deltaproteobacteria bacterium | reverse complement strand
TTCATTACCTTATTATACATTGATTACAAGCAGGGTTTCCGCTACACCTGAGATAATAGAAAAAGCGGGCAGAAAGGCAGATGAAGTAACAGGGTTCGCTACAAAAGTAGGCGTAGCAGGTTTTGTGACAGGAACAACAATTGCAGCAGTGGGTCCAGCAGCAGCAGTTATTTCTACCAAAGCAGGGCTTGGTGCAACAGCGGCTGGATGGCTTAAATGGAGTGCGTTGGCAGGTGGATCAATACTTGCACCAACAATTGCTAAAGAGACACATAAGACAAGCACCTTTTTTACATCACCATCTGACTTTGAAAAAATGAGCGATCCAATGTTCCTAAAGTCTATCGAGTATGCCAAAGGAAAACATATGGAAGACATTGGTGAGCCATCTATTGATAATGCTTTTCAGACAATTGGTACTTATATACCAGGGATAAAACAAATACAGCAAAGCGGAGCTATGGATAAATATGTGACTGAGTTTTATACAGATAAGGGTTTCAGCGAACTTGACGCATCTCATATGGGGCACTTGGCCCTTGAGCGTAACTGGGCTGAAGGAATAGGTGACGTCATCGGTACAGTTGGTATTGAATCTTCCTCTGAAATACTGGGTAGGAAACTGGGTGCTAAACTTTTTACGAAGTTTGGCGGATCAGAAGCAAGCAGGATCACCAAGACAGCGTTAACATCATTACCTGTTGCCGGGTTCCTTGAGGGATCAGCTGAATATACAAAAGAGAGAATAATGGAAAATAAAGAGATCAAGGTATGGGACACATATAATCTTGGCCCCGTACCAATACCCAGCGGTGTCATTGGATCTGGTCTTTTCGGTTCGGCATTTGCTACTGCTATAGGCACACCTATAGCAAGATGGTCTGTTACCCGACCCCCCAGCTCTAAAACATTGCTTACAGTTGCCCGAATTATAGATCCATATGAGTACCCTGGTGACATTCTCGGTGGTGCTATTGCATCAGGTAAGTTCAAAGTCGCTGGTTTCACACCACCTGGTCTGAATCTTAGCCCTGACACTGCTATAAACAACATCATTAAAGGAGAGACTTTTGGACCATCATCAGGCGTTCCTATATACGAACCTGGTCCAGTAGTCGATATAACAGGGCTTGCATCTACTCCCTCATCTTCAAACAGTGGAAAAAGCGTAATCCCCTCATACACACCATCAGATACGCCAAGTATCATTAACATACCAAGTTCCGTTCCTGTTGTGTCACCAAGTGTCGTTCCCAATATCATTCCAAGCCCCATCCCTATTCCCCTTCCAGTTCCAATTGTGGTTCCCACTACAGTCCCTGATATTGTTCCTGACATCGTTCCAGACACTATTCCCGATGAAGTACCCATTAATGTTCCAACATCAGTTCCAACATCAGTTCCGACAAGTGTGCCTACATCAGTGTCATCTCCGACAGATGTATGGAGCACAATACCCACAGCAACTCCATTGTTAAGATTACCTATTTACCCGCTTCATGGTGGTGGTGGGCGTGGTAGTAAAGGCGGTCTTGGTGGTTTATCCATGAAGTCATACAGTCTTAAAGAATATAAAATCCCGTCTCTTAAAAAAATATTAGGTGATATAAAAATATGAGCTTTCTAGAAAAAATAAAAAAAGAAAAGAGATAGAGGGGGTTTAGTCTCCCATTAAGGCTATATCTCGTTCTGCTTCAATTGCCCCTTCAATTGCTGATATTACAAAGTTCTGGACTGATTTATAACAGAACTCTCGCTTTATGAAATCGTCTTGGATGAATTCCTCTATTTTATTGTTTAGGGTTTTTGAAATTGGAATATCAATCATGTTTTCAACACCCGTTGCTCTCTGGATAACTGATTGTCACTGGCTGTATAACTATCTTATTTCCTTCCCTGGATATTTGAAACCATTCCCCTGTAAGCCCGGGTACCACAGTATCGCACCAGTAATCTTCTAGTCTAGCTCCAACATCTTTTTTCTGTACTATATCGGGGATTTCGGATGCTAGCCAATCAGGATTGTGTCTAATCCTTTCTCCTGCCTCAATATCTTTTATTGTTTTCGCTTCCATTTCATATCTCTCCGTTGTTTTTACAAAGATAATACACACATTAGTATATAATATTTTGTGTAATAGCGTAAGTAATAAATAGTTAAACCATTATAGAATATACACATGAATATAGATATGGCAGCACACAAGCGAGTAAACATTTCTTTACACCCTGAAGATTTAGAAAAATTAGATATGATAGCTAAAAAAAGAGGCTATAAAAGATCGCCAATGATTGCTAGATTAATTCAAGAATACAAAGAATAAACTATCTCCTTTGTTTTTAAAATAACCTTTTTCTCTCGGAGGGAATAAGGAGGGATAATTGCTTAAAAGGTACTTTGTGGTATCAAACTCCTAGTGTTTAGGTGGAAGTTTTACTTTCTCTCGTTTTATTTTGTAATTTAGGTAATAAATAGTACCTAAGTAGGTAATAACTTTCAGTATCTACTAAGTATAGACTAGGTATATACGGATATTCAGTTTAGCAGCATTAACATTACCATGTAGATTTTAGGATTTTTACACATCAGTAACTTTCTCGTCCTCTTTTTCAATTTTAATTTTAGGTTGACGAGATTTACAGGGACATCCCTGCAGTTGAAATTTGAGTTAGTTGATATGTTCGGTTCCGAACACCCTAATCTCTGTATAGTAGATTTTAGGATTTGGAACAGATTTTGGAACAGTTGGAACACCAAAAGGAACAATTAAACAAACAAATACTAAAGTTTTGGATGTTTTGTTTGGATGTTTTGGATGTTTTGTTTGGATGAGTTTTGCTGAGTTTTGCTGAGTTTTGCTGAGTTATCAGCACTTTTGCTGAGTTTTGGATTAAACCGGGGGTTCGAATCCCGAATTAGCCCAGACGCTAAGCGACCAGGCTAAAATCACTATGTAAACCATTAACACGACCTGATGGGTTAAGTTTATATACTAAAGGCAAAATGTCTTGATAGTGACAAAGATTAATGATATAGTCGCAGTTGACAATAATATAATATAGGTGATTGGGTAATTTACTGCGAAATCATTAAATAATTGGATTCTATTACATTATTGTGATTTAATGAATCCAATTGATGAATTTTTAAAAAACAAAACTAAAAGAACGCAAACAAATTACCGATGGATACTGAATCAATTTTTCAGGGATCTTAAACAAGATCCAGAAACATATTTTGATAAGAGAGACAGGAATTTTAAAACTGATATTGAAGACATATGGTGGGAACAGCACCTTGATGAAGTTCCTAAGACCAGAAATACAAAACTTGCAATCGTAAAAGGGTTAATGGAAGATCAAGAGGTTGTATTACCCGTTAAATTCTGGAAGAAACTTAGACATAAAAGAAAAGGCTCAAGAACAGCGACACTTGACCGAGTTCCCACAGAACCAGAGTTTAAAAGAATGTTAAGGCATGGAGATGTCAAGGACAGGGCATTATTTCTTTTTGTCATGTCTTCTGGTATGCGAATTGATGAAGCATTAAAAGTCACACCCGACATGATGGATCTTGTTCAAGATCCGCCTATTATCAAATTACCTGGAGCAATCACAAAGAATGGAGATCCGAGAATAACATTTATCACCCAGGAAGCAAAAGAATACATTCTAGAATGGATGAAAATAAGAAAGCAATGGCTTAGAAGATCAATAAAAAGAACAGGACATCTTTGCGATAAAGATCCTAACGATACCAGGCTTTTTCCTTTTTCTTATGACGTTGCAAGAGTCAGATGGATATATCTGATAAAAAAGACTGGATTAGATGATAAAGATCCGACAACCAAAAGATATGTTTTGCATATTCATTGTTTAAGAAAGTATTTCCTCAGCCAGATGAAACTTCAAATTCCTACCGTTATCCCTGAAGCTCTTGCAGGACATGAACAATATCTTGATGAGGCATACCGAAGGTATTCACAAAAGCAACTAGGGGAATATTACAAAAAAGGCGAACCTAGGATAACAGTATTGGAAAGAACCGCAGATTTAACAGGATTACAGGATGAACAAAATATTTTAAAAGATGAAAACAAGGATCTTAAACAGACCATGCACACGCAGAAGCTGCAAATAGATATAATGGAAGAGAAAATAGCAAGACTGTTAAGAGAAGGGAAAAGATAGGTTATTTTTTCTTTTGATGTTGGTCCAGGTGCTTCAAAAGTATATTCAGAGCGCCTGCAGCAGACAAAGCGGCTAACAAATCTTCATCTGGTTTTAAATCAAGAGCTTCTTTCATTCTTTTAAGACTGTCAGGTGAAATAAATTCCAGAATTACTTCAAACATAATTTTTTGTCGGATTTTTAATTCATTGTAATACAGTTCCGTTGTTTCTTGGCTACCTACTTTTTCAGATATGGCAAAACGGATATACTCAGAAACAGACCGATAGCGGTCATCATCTTTTATCAGTTCTCTAATTTGGTCTAGTAATGGAGCAGGAAAAGAAAGTCCTCTTCTATCAACAGGTGGTTTAGTTCTTTTCGACATATAAAAATATATCATTTTCGCCCTATTAAGCTTTACTATCGCCTAAAAGGGCGACAATTACTTAAACCAGTGAACACATATCTATATACGCCCAATTAGGCGAATATAGGTGATGTTGTGAAAAAAACTCAAGGTTTGTCTCTTCCGAAAGAGATGTTGAACAAAATAGAAGATCATCTTGACAACTATAATTATCTGAGTAAATCGGAGTTCGTCAGAGCGGCGATCCGCGAAAAACTTGCACGGTTGGAGGCGGAAAATTGAATTTTGATCAGTACCGGGACGGTAAGGATATGTTGAAAAAAACAGGGCTCAGTATTGACGCTGCATTAGAACTCCTGAAAGCAGAACTGAAAGGTAAGGAGGGGACATGAAACTTTCAAAGTTCAACGTTGAACACAGGTGGCAAGGGCTAGGATTGGTTTGTGTCGTTGCCACCTTCACCTCTTTTCATTTTGGAGGAAAAGCAGACTAAGTTTTTAATATTTTGGTGGTGAGGACATGGCGAGAGAAGTGACTAAATTAGTTTTTAAGGATGCCGATAGCACGAAAGTAATTTTTGGGTATATTTTAGAAGACACAGACCAGTTTATCAAAATTGAAAGCACAAGGGGAGCTACTTTTACAATCAACAAAAACGCAATTGTTTTTACAAAAATAGGAGACCATAATGACTATTAATACAAGTGGTGCAGGTGTGATTCCTAAATGGTATCCAGAGGAAACAAAAAAACGAAAACAACAGGAGAAAAAACAAGAGGAAAAGGTTGAAGAAGACCCAAAAAAAGAGCATATAAAAGAATGTGAAAAATGGGCGAGAGCATATTACAATCAAGGATTAAATGTTATACCAATTAAATACAAAAGCAAAGCACCCAACGGGTTTAAAAAAAATGAAATAAAAGAATGGCATCATAAACGGATACCAGAAGAAATATTTGAGCAATGGATTGATGCACACAGGTTTGAAAACATTGCGATTCTAGGAGGGCATATTTCAAAAGATATGGTGTGCTTTGATATTGACAACCCGGAAGATTTTAAAATACTGGAGCTTAGTACAGATAAACTCATTGAAGACGGTGCATGGGTAACGGAAACACCGAAAGAACCAGGTAGGTTTCATATAGTTATCAGAGATAAAGACGAATTGAAAACAAACAGATTGGAGAAACACATTGATTACAGGGCGAATGAACATTACTGGCTTGTATTCCCATCAATACATCCAAATGGAAAGCCTTACAACTTTTTAAACACTCATAATAGTATAGAGCTTAAACTACCTGCAACAAGAAATACCCTAGCGCTTTTTGAGAAATGGAATGATGTTCTCAGCCAGAAAAAAGGAACTACGAAAACCATCAAGGCAACCGTTGAATCAAAAGAAGATTTTGACAACAGCCCTGATTGTATAAGAAATGCAATGAAAAACGGTGCAAGTCCTGGGATGCGATACTATGTTGCACAAGCATTAAGTTCATATCTTCAACAGCAGAAATTCCCTCTTGAACTGGCTATAAAAATAGTTATGGATTGGTTTGAAACTAAATGCAGTACAGAAGGACGACCAAAAAAAGATATAAAAAAAGCAATAAAACTTCCTTTTCAAAAAAAGAAATATGCAACTGGTTGCAAGTTCTGGAGAGAGAAAACAGTTTTTTGTCCATATGAAAACAAAAAAGATTGTAAATTTTGCACAGGGGAAACAACCGATGCGATTGTGATAGACGAAGAAATGGAGGAACTCCATGAGACAACAGCAAAAAAGTTTGTAGAAACCCCTGGCTACATAGACGACAACTCGTTCATCGGGCAATATACAAAATATCAAAATATGCTGACAAATGCACCTAAGGTTTTTGCGACACATCTTTGCATATCAATGTTAGGAAATGTAATGGGGAAAAAAACCAGAAATAAAGTTCAGCCATTTGGAGCATATCACAATATTTATTCCTTATTGTTAGGTAAATCTGGTAAAGCTAAAAAAAGCACAGCCCAAGGAATCGCACGAAATGTGTACTTGCATCAGTTAGCAATGCCGGATGGTTTCAGCCCTGAAGGTTATCTTGGTTCATTATCAGAACATTCTCATGGAATGGGCTGGATGGGGGAGTTTTCTACATTACTACGAGGAATTAACCAGGGTGGATATATGGCTAATTTCAAGGAACTTATGAATGATCTTCTGGAATGTCCGTTCATATATGAAAAACGGTTATCACAAAAAAAGAACTCATTCACAATAGTTGATCCATACCTATCAATTGTTTCAACTTGTACAGAAGAAGGATTAATTCCTAATTTAAACCCAGATATGATACATGGTGGGTTTTTAGCCCGTTTTATGATGATATTTGGAGAAACAGAATACAGGAAACGGTCGAGTGTGCCAGATGAAGCGGAAGAACTAGAAAGTAATTTTAGAACGGCATTTATGGAATTGAAAAAATTTTTTGAAAAGGAAACTATTGTTTTTGAATTGACAAAAGATGGGTATGATGCACTCGATGAAATATCAAAGGATTTGGAGACCAACCCGCATTGGAATGGTGTATCTCCGTTTATTGCAAGGTATCAGCATTATTTACCAGTATACGCGGATATTATCAGGTTTAGTGATATGCTTAAAAATGTATCATTAACATCATTAACATCATTAACGTTATTAACATCATTAACATCATTAACTTACGAAAATACGCAAAATAACGTTGTTAACCGTGTTAACGTTGTTAATGATGTTAATGATGTTAACGATGATCAGTTTCTCGTTATAAACATCAATTCCGATTATATAAAACGTGCTTGGGAAATAATTTTACCGTGTTTGGAATACACCCGAAAACTTGTGAAATACATCGAAGAGGACTATAAAATAGCAAAAGTGGAAACTACAATAAATAATCTTGCTCCTGTCAAACATTCTGCAGCTTTGCAATATTCCCATCTTACAGCGAAGGATTTTAATGAAATGATTGGTACGTTAAAAGCCAGAGAAACCATTTTTTCATTAAAAACTACAAACAAAACTTCTAATCGTAAATGGATTAAATATGTTTATTGCACCAGAGAAAATATTGATACAAACAAATGTAAAAAATGTATTTATAAATGTTCTCAGGATGATCGGGACCCACCATTACCACCATTATCAAAAAATACGGTTAATAATAAAAAAATCAATATCAAGGCAACACCTAAAACTGACGAAAATGGTTTTTATTTTGATACTGGTGAAACAAAGGATAAACAGAAATCATTGGATCAGGCTCGTAATTTAGAACGTATCAAAGAGTATGTAGGAAACGGTCTTGTTACCGAAGCGGGACTTTTAGCTTTTATCAAAAACATTCTTAATAAGAGAGAACCAGAAAAACACTTGGATTTTCTTATTGAACGTGGCATTGTCTTCAGGAGTGGTGGCAAGCTCGGTTTTTCAGGGGGTTAAAACATGAAATGTTATGATTGCACAATTGAGAAGTGGGATTGATTGAAAATGTCCAAATGTGATTATTGTAAACGAGAAGCAACAAGATGCTATCTTGGTAAGAACCTATGTGAACTTCATTATTTAAAAGAA
Organism: Deltaproteobacteria bacterium; assembly: GCA_019308645.1. The sequence continues at coordinate 3,478 of JAFDHR010000039.1, read as the reverse complement.
AATCCTGAACGCAATCGAAATCTTGTGGATTGGGAAAAGATAAGGAGAATGCGGGCAAAATCTTTTTTTTCTACTGCTAAGGAGTTGATAGAATGACGTGTGCATTAACTAAAGATGACAGAATAATAGCCATCCGAGAAGGTGTTGCTAAAGCATTTGGTTATGATAATATCATGGAGACGAATATTTGGGCAAGTCCAAAGATACGTGAGCAGATATTGAAGGCAATCGAGAATGGTGTGGAGAAAGCTGTTACAAAATATATAGATGAACGGGTTGATTAATGACAAAAGTAATTGGCGCTAAAGTCTCAAATGAGCTGTATGAAAGAATTGCAAGTATTGGTCCTATTTCAGATATAGTCAAGCAATCGGTAAATGAATACCTTGAAAGACACGGCTATAATGATAATAAAGTAGTTAACTGCACCGTTAACCGTGAGATTTTTGAAGATAGGTATCAAATGCTTACAAAGTTGATTGATAAGTATCTAGAGGCTGAAAATGACTCTGAAGTCTAATCGTGAATATTTTGTAATTTTCTTAACTATATCTGTGCTTTTTATTTTGGGGCTTTTGTTTTGGATGGTGATAAAATGAACTGTTGTGTTTGTAATAAGGAAATTACAGGTTTGCCATATATTCGTAACGGTTACGATGATTATTGCTCCTGGGATTGTTGGATTAGGCTTAACAAAGTTGAAAGAACAGATATTAGAGGAAATCTAAAAATTAGGAGATATAAATGAATCATGAAGAACAAAAAGAAAAGGTAAAGGAAATAGATGGCGATCCAGATGATGAAATTATATTACAAAATACTGATTTGAATCTTCCAAGTGGTGCTTATCATAGAATCGCAATGCAAGCAACTGGTTTTAACATCGATATTTGCACTCCCGCTTCTGGTAGTATAACTTTCGGACAACTGGTAGATCAGGCGGTGTACCTGGCAATTTTCTCTTCTGATGACGGCATCAAGGATATTGTAAGAAAAGAGTTATTAAAATCATTGAATAACCCTAAACCAAAAGGAGGTGAATAAATTATGGAAACTAAATCCCATCTTATAAGGATAGATGGTGCATCTAAAGATATACTGGATAGACATAAGGGTAAGCTGTCGTACAATCAATTCTTTAAATCTATCTCTAGTGATCTTGATGCACTTGATAAATACCGTAAATCTGTAAGGTTACTGAATGGTGTTGAAAGAAACAAGTCTGATTGGCAACGAGCTGTTGTCACGTTTATAGAATCGGTATAGGGGTAGTACTCTAGGTAATGTCCTTATACTATCTCTTTTTTCTTTACTTTATTCAACACATTCTATGTAAACTCAAACTAGATTGATAATATGATTATATATCAATAGATACGTCTATGTCTATAAATATATATACTTACATCTATTGATTCATCTCATCAAAACTATTTGGTCTATAAGTTCTAAAAAAATTGATCACATTAAAAAACAAGGGCAATAAATGGTTTTTTTTAGCTTTCTCGAAGGGATATTAAGGCTTAATATTTTTTATAAAATCTTAATATTTGTTTCTCGAAGGGATATTGAGATATTATATTTTTTATAAAATCCTTATACGTTTAATCTTTAAATAGCAAATAGTGACAAATTTGGTTTCATAAAACAAATAGAGGTGAAATAAAGATATGAAAGCGAATGGAAAATTTAGGCAGCTGAGAACAGAAAAGAGCGGATACACACAAGTCGTGGGTGGCCTGATTGCCCTTTTAGTCACTATTGGTGTAGGAGCACTTGTGTTCTGGGAGATCATTGATAGTTTTGAGGGAACAAGCGATGCGGCAAACGACTCGATGAATGCCACTGAAGATATGGCGTCAACAGTCTTTGAACTGTTACCAATCATAGCATTAGTGGTAGTCGCTGCGATAATCATAGGTATTGTCGTAAAAATGGGCGGTGGCAATTGAGGGGAAACCCTTCTCTCTCTTTTTTTAAAGGAGATTGTCACACATGGACGCAAAGGTAGTATCTGTTGTTGTTGCGCTCTTAGTCACAATCGGTGTAGGTGCTTTTGTCCTTTTTGAAATCCTTGATGCGCCTGATGCCCTTTCTGACGAGTCATATGAAGAGTTTGGGGCATATGCTGATACGACAAACGCTAGTGCATGGTCTGTGGTGTTAGACCGTAGCCCCACTGGAGCAAGTGATGTTAATGTTACTTGTGTGAATGTTACGGCTGGTGCTGAAAGTTACCCAACATTTACGTTAAACCGAAAAACGGTAAGTGTTGCCGCTGATGCTGCCAGTAACTTTACACAAGTCAATGTGACATACACATCATTCTCTAACGCAGCCGGTGATGAGACACGTGAGATGGGCGGTACTGTTTGGGAGCTATTGCCTATAGTTGCACTTGTCGTAGTCGCTGCAATAATCATAGGTATTGTCGTGAATATGGGCGACGGATCAGGAAAATGGTAAACACCTTACCCTTTTCTTTTTTCTTTATATTTTTGGAATGGTGAAACAACATGGGAAATGATTTGAATGAAATAGCGAAAAGATTAACAAGAGATGTTGACAAGGATGGAGTGGTAGATTTTTTTGATTGCAAACCTAATAACCCAAACGAACAAGGGCTTTTGCATAACTTAAAAGAAAGGTATAACGAACATACTGAAGCATCACGGCAGAAGAAATATGCTGAAAGGCAGATAAGGAAGAAATCAAGAGCGGCATATTACAGGGAAAGCGAAAAAGCAGAGATAGAAGCAGCAGAAAGAAGAGCAAGAATGCGAACAAGGGATGATAGGGCACGAAGCACAACAGTTAAGAAGGGAGCATCAGCTAAAAAGAGCAGCCCTGGGAAGAAAAAAAGCAAGAAAAAACCTGAGTATGTAGTTGTAGGTGGAAAGGCGTATAAGTTAGGTGCACAAGCTGCTAAAAAGAAAAGCACTAAGAAGAAAACCTCAAAGAAACAATCCACTAAAAAGAAGTCTCCCTGGGACATGACCCTGGAAGATATGTTTTAACATTTCATTTAAAAAAATAATAGGAAAAAAGGAGCGTGAATAAGTATGCCATTTTATGATGAAAGTGGAGAGGCTATTATAACACCTAAAACAAGAAAACAATACCAGGCACCAGAACAAAAACATGTAACTGCAAAAGTAGAAAGCATAGCACCAACTACTATTGTAAGCGGTACAACCGCATCTCGTAGACAAAGGCTAGAACAAACACAGGAGTTTAGAGATATAGTCGATGCACCAGTAGTTGTCAAAAAACCAGCAACCATAATCCCTGTAAGCAGTACACCTCCCAGTCAAACACAGCCTATAAGCAACGAAGAAAAAGCCAGAATTGATAACATGGTTGGTTGGGCTGATAGACAAGGTGGGGGAGCACCTAGTATTTCAGGTGGCGAACCTGTAAGCAGTGGTGTTCATAGTAGTACATACGACAAGATACCCACTGAGATAAAAACGGGGAC
>JAFDHR010000503.1 GCA_019308645.1 Deltaproteobacteria bacterium | reverse complement strand
CCGCTTACAATAACATCAATCACATCACCCTGCCTGGTGAGCCTTTTAGTCTCAAATTGTACATTTTTGCCGGAGTCGTAAACCTCATTCAGCTTTTCACCGGTCAGTTCCTTTTGGTCCTTTGGTACAAACGGAATGTGCCGTCCCTTCAGTTCGTCTAATGGCCAGCCAAAGAGTTCGGTAAATGCGGGATTCACATATTCCGCATGACCTTCTGCATCATAAACTACCACGGGGGTAGGAATAGATTGCAAAATAATCTGTAACCGCTCCTCACTCTCCCGCAGCTTCTTTTCAGAGAGTAATCGATCTGTTGTATCGCGTATTATGCCCCGGAATCCTGCAAGGCGGCCTTCAGCATTTCTCATAGGAGAGATAGAAGTTTCCACGTATCGCCTGCTGCCATTTTTCCTGGTAATCTCCCATCCAAAATTTCCTATCGACGTCCCTGTTGAAAATACCCGGTTGAAAATTCTATATCCTTCTTTAGCGGTTTTTTCGTCTGTAAATTCCTGTAAATTTACACCCATTAAGTCATCTTTGGAGCAACCATAGATTTTGCATAATGATTTATTGAAAAAGGTAAAATTACCGTCAACGTCAACCTCATAGTATCCTTCCTCAATGCTTCCAAGAATTGAACGATACTTTTCTTCACTTTTTCGCAGATTACTTTCCGCCTTTCTTCGGCCAAAAATGTTACTTAAAAGCACTATAATTGTAGTAACCATAAAAGAAAAAATCCCAATTACTCCCCATACAAGGCGCTTATTTTTGGAATAAAACGATTTTGGTTCATTGAGAATGATACTTCCTTTGGGCAACGCCGATACCGGCATTTTCCATCGAAGCAATTGTATGTAATCAAAAATATATTTATTTGGGCTTTTCATGCTTACAGGGATATGTCGAACTTTTTCGCCTCTTAATATCCTCAAAGCTATTTTTGCTGTTGCTATGCCATGGTGCTTTCCTGACTGTACCTTTCCGCCAACAATTCCATATTTGAGCATTGTATCAAGAACGCCATATACAGGGACTTTTGAATTCATGGCAATTTTAGGGTAACCATCTTCCCACGGAACAAAAACACCTGTATTATCTTTCAGCCAGATGCATAACAATGCGATGCTGTCATCAGGAAGGCTGCGAAGGCTTGACAGCATTTCAGGAGTAGATAATTCGCGACCATCTAAATATACAAATTTGAGGTTCTTGAAATCAGGCTCGATCATGGATACCTGCTTACGGTATGCCTGGCCCGTCGTGGTGGCATCGCATATAACCGCAACCTGTGAAGTGTCAGGATGAAGGCTTAATGCTGTACGTAGTGTGGCAGTAATGTCGGCATCCTGAATTAACCCGGTAATTTGATTTTCTATTCCCTTAATCATAGATTGCTCAAAATGATTAACTCCCATGAACACAACCGGCGTATCGGGAAACAGTCGCCTATGATATTTTATTATGAAATGGAAGGCGTTGTCGTCAGAGATAATAATGACATCCAGTTTTATTTTGGCATACTTCAATTTCATAAGTTGAAAAAATAATTTATGATATTCGGATGTATTAATCCTCTTGGTGTCCATGTACTCAACATGGATTTCAAGTGATTCCCTCCCCTTTTCAAGGGTCCGGGCTATGCCTTCAACCAGGTCATCAGTCCAGGGATAGCCCTTATGATACGAGTTAAGAATAAGCACCTGGTCCTTATCACTGCCGTATCCAACTGCCGAAAACAGAAGGACAAGAAAACAAATAACAATAACGCGTATCCCAAGATTCATCTGTTTCCCCTTTCTTCCCCGTTCCATTGCGCTGATTAATACTGCGAAATATGCAAAGAGGGGAAAAATGGCTGATAATTGTTATACTTTAGCCTTTTGCAAGGGTGAGCAATTTTTCAAGGCAATATCTATTCAAAAGGACAGAGGCGCATGGCGCAGGGTAAAGGGCAAATAGCAGGGGATATGCCTTGTGTCTTGTGCCTTTCGCCTTTATGCAAACACCTCACCCTTAAAGTGAAGTTGCAATATTACCTAATTTTTCAAACAGCTAAAATATTGATGGTAATATATTTCTATATGCCATCACTGCTGTCCGGTTAACTTTTGCATGTTACATATAACATGTTGATATAACAGATGATACAGTACAAAAATGATTTTGGGACAATGAATTTCGTAAAAGCATCTCAAAATGC
>JAFDHR010000502.1 GCA_019308645.1 Deltaproteobacteria bacterium | reverse complement strand
ACTATAATTATCTTTTTTGTTTCAGTGCAATTCATTTCTCTCTCCCTTGATTATTGGTTTAATCTTCAGATTGAGCAGTCTCTTCAAAAATCTTTAGAGGTAGGTCAAGATTACTATAAAAGAGTAGAAGATGAGGCATTAGCATTTGGCAATAGTTTAAGTTCCTTAATTACCCATGAAGGATATATGTTGCTATCAAAGGAAGATAAGCTAAGGGAGTTTATAGAGGAAAAAAGAAAGGAATATAAACTTGCCGCTATTCAGATATTTTCATCAAAATTGCTTCCGAGGGCAGCTTCTTATGACAGGACTGTTGATTTAAAACCTTTTAAAGACCTGAGCATTGATGTATTGCGCAAAAGCTTCAAGGATTCAACTGATATTAAGGTTATTCAAACATCATTACATGGAGATTTAGTCAGGGGCATTGTTCCCATATTTTCACGAACCGAGACAAAGGCCCAGGTAGGAGCAATTGTGGTTGCTAAATTTATTCCTGGAGTAATTTTGAATAGGCTTGCAACTATTAGCAAAGGCTTGGAAGGCTATAGGCAACTAAAGATGCTCAAGAAACCTATAAAGTTAACAACTTTGATTTTTCTATCTATCGTGACACTTTTAGTTATCTTTTCTGCCATTTGGTTTGGCTTTTATCTTTCAAAGGGGATTACAGTTCCAATAGAGGAACTTGCTAAGGCTACTGACAGGATTGCATCTGGTGATTATGGATTTCATATTGATCTTGAATCCAAGGATGAGATGGGCATTCTTGTAAATTCATTCAACAGGATGACAAAGGATCTCAAGGAAGGCAAAATCAAACTTGAGAATGTTAACAAAGATTTAATTATAAGCAGTACGGAATCAGAGCAGCGCAGGATCTATATGGAGACTATTTTAGAAAATGTTGCTGCTGGTGTCATATCGGCAGATTCTCGCGGTGTGATTTCAACAATAAATAAGTCTGCAGAGAAGATGCTTAGTATTTCTGCTAAGAAAATAATAGGGCAGAATTATAAATATATTCTTGGCCCAAAATATCGTTCTATCATTAGTGGATTTGTGGAAGGTAAAAATCGCAATAGAAAAGAATTTATACAAAGAGAGATAGACATCTCAATGAAAGGGCATTCCTTAAAACTATTGGTTTCCTTGAATCTATTAAGGGATGATCGAAATAATTATCTTGGACTGGTTGCAGTATTTGAGAATATGACCGAGTTAGAAAAGGCACAGAGAATGGCCGCATGGAGAGAAGTGGCCCGGCGCATAGCCCATGAGGTAAAAAATCCATTGACCCCGATTCAGCTTTCAGCACAAAGGTTGAGACGAAGGTATGGTGAACTTTTAGCAAAAGAAAATGGAACAGTTTTTGATGAATGCACTCGGTTGATAATAGACAATGTTGAAGCGTTGAGGGTGTTAGTGAATGAATTTTCCAGTTTTGCTCGAATGCCGGCTTCTAATCCTGTTTTAGATAATATAAAAGAGATAATTCGGGATGCAGTTTTATTATATAAAGATGTTCATAAAAATATTACATTCAACTTTATCGAAAACAATGATATTCCTAAATTAAAACTTGATAGAGAACAAATAAAAAGGGCGATGATTAACCTTTTAGATAATGCGGTGGCAGCCATACAAGATAAAGGAAAGATTAATATCAGGCTTTTCTATGACAAGGCATTGAGGATTGTCAGAATTGAATTTGTTGATACTGGTAGCGGCATATCTAATAAGGATAAAGAGCGCCTTTTTGAGCCGTATTTTTCTACAAAGAAATCCGGGACAGGACTGGGACTTGCAATAGTCAGCACAATAATCACCGATCACAATGGTTTTATCAGGGTTGAGGATAATAAACCACATGGTACAAAGTTTATCATCGAACTACCTGCGAGGGTTTAAACTCGTTACTTATTCGTGGTACTGGTTTCTAATTAACAGATAGCGAGTAACGAACAATGCTTATCCTCTACCACCTTTTAGCTACCCTTAGCTTTATCTTCTTTTTTCCTGTTTTCTATCTTTTAAAGAATAGAAGTCGTTTTAAAGAAAGGTTAGGTCTGAATCTTCCAAATCTTGATAGCTGGCAGGTTATGGGTCCATGCACTTTCAGTAGGTGAAGTCTTATCAGCAATTCCTTTGCTTGAGGCATTGAAAAATAAATATCCATCAAGAGAGATTGTCCTTTCTGTAAAAACGGATACCGGTTTAGACGTAGCAAGAAAAAAACTTAAAGATACCGTTAACTATTTATTACCAATGCCTCTTGATTTCTGGTGGTCAGCAAGGAGGATGATAAAAAATATTAATCCAATCATTTTTATTTTGGTTGAGACAGACATCTGGCCGGGCTTAATCTCATTGTTAAAGAAGAGGGGGGTAAAAACTATCTTAGTGAATGGCAGACTTTCTCCACAGACTGCAAAATCTTATAGGAGGTGGAGATTTGTAATCAAGAGAGTGCTACAGATGGTTGAATTATTTCTGATGCAAACAGAACTCGATAAGCGTCGAATTATTAAAGGGGGACTTTGTCCAGATAAGGTCAAGGTTACTGGAAACATCAAATTTGATAGATCATGGATACCTCTTAATAATAAAGAACGAGACAGGTGGCTTGACCTTCTAAACCTTAAAAACATGCTCATATGGGTGGCAGGGAGCACTCATCATCCTGAAGAAAAAATCATATTTAATGTATTTAGTCAACTTCGTAAATACTTCCCTGACCTTTCCCTTATAATCGGCCCACGTGAGGCTCACAGGTTTGATGAGGTGTACAATCTTGCCAAAGATTGTGGATTAAAGGTCATAAGAAAAACACAATTATCTGTAGACCAGACTGCCACTGTCTCACCTATCTCGCAAGCGAGAGCATTGCGGGGAGGCCCGCCCGCCTCGCCTGAGTACCGCAGAGTGGGACGATGGCGGGCTGGAAACCAGAAATACAATGTTTTCATTCTTAATACACTCGGTGAATTAGGCCAGGTTTATGGCTTAGCTGATATTGCCTTTGTAGGTGGAAGCCTTGTTCCTAAAGGTGGCCATAACCTTTTAGAACCAGCATTTTTTGGTATACCTGTCCTTTTTGGTCCTTACACATATAATTTTACTACTATGTCAGAATTAATGATCAAATACAAGGGCGGCAAAATGGTTGCTGATGAATCAGAATTGCTCAATGTTATGTTAGAGCTATTAGCTAAAAAAAGTAAAAGAAACGAGATAGGAAAAAGGGCTAAGGAATTTGTGGAGCAAAACCAGGGGGCACTTGATAAGGTGATGGGAATCCTTGAACCTTATATTGAAATGTCATAACTGTTCACCCACGAATGGACACAAATGGGCACAAATAATTGTTTGTGATAATTAGTGCTAACCTGCCCGTCCCGATTATATCAGCGATTTTTTTGGGCTGATTTATTTGACCATTTGGCTAATGGATCTATCGGAACCGAAAATCCAATTTGAAATTATACAGCCAGGGGATTCTCGGG
>JAFDHR010000038.1 GCA_019308645.1 Deltaproteobacteria bacterium | reverse complement strand
TGCACAATTATGCTCTGGGGCTATAATTTTTAGTGTATTGAGTTATAAATTTATAACTACGCTCAAACCCTCATTCAGCAAATCAATATTTATTGAATCGTTAAAAATAAGCTATCCCTTGACACCGAGAATATTCCTGGGAGACATAGGCACACAATTTGATAAATATATGATTGGCCTGCTTGCCACTGTAGGGGGAGTAGGTGTCTATAGCATTGGCCAGAGAGTTTCCAACATGATATTTGTTTTTATGACCGCCATCCAGAATGTTTTTTCGCCCCAGGTCTATAAAAAAATGTTTGATATGAAAGAAAAAGGTAAGGTGGCAATCGGCAAATACCTGACTCCATTTGCCTACGTTTGTGTATCCGTTGCTTTGCTCGTATCTCTTTTCTCGGAAGAAATTATATCAATATTAACACCCCAATCTTATCATGGGGCCATTGACATTGTTATCATCCTCTCAATGTTTTATGGATTTCTGTTTTTTGGGAAACTAAATGGCAACCAGCTTATATTCACAAAAAAAACGCATATTACTTCCCTTTTAACAATGGTTAGTATAGGGCTGAATGTGGGCTTTAATATACCATTTATCATGAAATGGGGTGCAATCGGTGCCGCATGGGGAACACTCCTGGCGGGACTGATTTCCGGAGGAATTTATTTTGCTGTTTCCCAACATTATTATGAGATTAAATGGGAATACAAAAAGATAGGGGCCATTTTCTTTATTTTCTTTCCGTCAGCAATTTTGATGATTTTGATGAGACATTTTTCTGTTGCTTATGAATTTCGATTAATCCTTAAGTGTGCATCGGTTTTTTCTTATATATATCTTGGTGTCAAGTTGAAAGTTATCACTATGGAAAATTATACATTAATCAAAAATATGATTCCTTTAAGAAGAATTGTTACGTCTGACCATGCATAGAAATTTCCAAATTTAATTCGTGCAGTAAAGCCGATGAGGCTTTGCGTTATTGCATAACGCAAATTACAACACGCAGGTGATTAAATGAAGAAGAATCCTTTAAAAAAGATTTTGTCGGAAAAGAGACAGACATATGGTTCGTGGATCACAATTCCTCACCCATTAATTCCTGAAATATTGGCTCCGGCCGGCTTTGAGTGGCTGGTTGTTGATATGGAGCATAGTTCTATAGAATTGAGAGACCTGTTAACCTTGATTATTTCAATAGAAGCCAATAACATAGTGCCTTTGGTTCGTGTGGGGGAGAATAATCCGAATCTGATTAAGCGGGTTATGGATGCAGGAGCCTACGGGGTGATAGTACCAAATGTTTGTAATAAGGGTGATGCTGAAGCCGCAATAAATTCAGTAAAATATCCCCCAGTTGGAACTCGTGGGGTGGGATTATACAGTGCTCAAGGCTTTGGCAGAAACTTTGAGGCGTATAAGAAATGGGTGGCTGAAGAAAGTATCGTTATTGTCCAGATAGAACATATTGACGCAGTAAATAATATTGATGAAATTTTCTCAACACCTGGTCTTGATGCTTTTATGATCGGACCTTATGATTTGTCCGGCTCGTTAGGAAAACCAGGAGATTTCGAAGCTCCTGAAGTTAAAGATGCATTAGAAAAGGTAATGGATGCCGCTCGCCGTCACAATATTCCGGCTGGTTTCCATTCTGTGTCTTCTGACCCTGAAGAGGCTCGAAAGCGATGCGAGCAGGGATATCAATTCCTTGCCTTCAGTCTGGATAGTATATTTTTAGGTGATGCTGCATGTCGTGCAATGTCTGAATTGAAAGGTGAAAAATGAAAATCGTTATCACAACTTCCTCATTTGCAGCATATGACCGTTCACCATTGGATGAATTGAAAAAAAACCAGATAGAATATACTATCAACCCTTATGGTAGAAAACTAACCAGCAGTGAAGTAATCAATCTGGCAAAAGATGCTGACGGACTTGTTGCCGGGACCGAACCCTTAAATGAAGAGGTATTAGAAAACTTACCTGAATTAAAGGTCATTTCGCGTTGTGGAGCCGGTCTGGATAATGTTGACCTGGAAAAAGCGAAAGAATTAAGTATTAAAGTTTATTCCACACCATACGGCCCGACACTGGCCGTAGCAGAATTGGCATTAGGGTTGATGCTGGATCTATTGCGTAAAATTACAGCAATGGACCGTGAGTTAAGAAAGAGTGTGTGGAAAAAACAGATGGGAAGTCTGTTGACAGGGAAAAAAGTAGGTATTTGGGGTTTCGGCAGAATAGGACAAAAAGTTGCTCAGTTACTTGCTCCTTTAGGAGTTGAAATTGCCTATTACGATATACGTACCGTTGAAGGTGCGATCCCCCTTAAGTCAAAAAACGAATTGCTTTCCTGGGCTGATATAATCACTCTCCACTGCTCAGCAAATGCAGATGGAAAATATACAATTGGAGAGACAGAGCTAAAACTAATGAAAGATAATGCCTGGTTAATAAATGCATCCCGCGGCGGCCTGGTAGATGAAACAGCTTTATATTCAGCCTTACAGAAAGGAAAATTGGCAGGAGCCGCTCTCGATGTTTTCGAAAATGAACCATATACTGGTCCCCTATGCGAGTTAGATAATGTAATTCTTACCCCCCATATCGGTTCGTATGCCAGAGAAAGCAGGATTGAAATGGAGATGCAAGCGGTCAGAAATCTGATTAATGGAGTGCAGGATCAATGATACAGTATTTATCTTATAAGTTGTCACCGCTAATTCCCGTTTATGGTTCAACCATGGAAAAATTGGAGTTACGGGAAGTAAGATCGATCGCTAGTGGTGATCCTTGCCAGACTTACTGGATAGGCATGGAAAACCACTGGGGAACTCATGTGGATTGTCCTGCTCATTTTTTTACACAAGGAAGTAAAGTAACCGATTATTCCTGTGATTTCTGGTTTTTTAGAAAACCACAAGTAGTAAAAATTGATGCGGAACCCGGAAAGATTATAACCCAGAAGGACCTTTTGGACGATATCTATTCAGAAACAGACCTGATACTTTTTCAATCTGGATGGAGTAAATTTAGGGAAAAAGATATCTATAGTTTTCATAATCCAGGTCTGGATCCAGAATTAGGACTGTGGTTGAGACAGAAGTATCTTTCACTTCGAGCAATTGGGATTGACTGGGTTTCTATCTCTTCTTTTCAGCACAAGGAGTTGGGAAGAGAAGCTCACCGGGCTTTGTTGAATAGCAGAGGAGAAGGTAATCCCATTGTAGTTATTGAAGATATGAATCTGTCAGGTAACTTATACAATCTTAAGGAGGTTTGGGTATCCCCATTGTTGGTTGAGATGATTGATAGTGCCCCATGTACTGTAGTAGGTTTTTTTAAATAGATATACGGGCAAATAAAAATAATAATGAAGAGGAATATATAAGAGATGAAGGTTGTTGTCTTCGGAGGTTCTGGATTTTTGGGAAGCCACGTTGCCGATTGTCTTACTGATAATGGGTTTGAGGTGATTATCTTTGATATGGTGGAATCACTGTATCTTAAAGACGACCAAAGGATGGTAATTGGGGATAATGTTGCCCATCAGGAACCTCTGAAGACTATTGAAGTGAATGTTTTGGGGAATACCAACATCTTAGATGCATGCAAAATCAGTAAGGTTAAACGATTTATCTTTGCCAGCTCCATATATGTTTATAGCGATCTTGCATCATTTTATAGAAGCAGTAAACAGGCTTGTGAGTTGATAATAGAGGACTATCAGAAGGTCTTTGGCCTTGATTACACCATTTTGAGATATGGTTCTTTGTACGGAATACGTGCCAATGAGTTTAATTTTATCTATAAAATAATTAAACAAGTTATTGAGGAAGGAAAAATTATTAGAAAAGGGGACGGAGAGGAAATTAGAGATTATATTAATGTCCTTGATGCAGCAAGATGTAGTGTTGAGATTCTCACTGATGAATTTAGAAGTCAATATGTCATGATTACAGGTACACAGTCAACAAAAGTAAAAGACCTGTTAATAATGATCAAAGAAATGTTTCATGGAGATATTGATATTGAATATATTCCGGGTGAGAATGAAATACATTATGAGATAACACCTTATTCTTTCAGACCAAGGGTGGCAAAAAAGTTTGTGTCGAATTATTATTATGATCTTGGTCAAGGGATTCTGGATATTATATACGAAGTTTATTCTAAATCACATAAGAACCTAAATAACTTGGAAGTTATTAAAGATCTCATTGGAAGAAGAGATGAGACATGAAAGACATTGATGCTATTTTTTTAGATTTTGATGGTGTTCTGGCTGATTCAGTAGAAGTAAAGACCAGGGCTTTTGCCAAATTGTTTGAGCGTTATGGTCCCGCTATTGAAGCAAAAGTTGTGGAACATCACCGCAACAACGGCGGTATGACCCGTGTTGATAAATTTCGACATTACTACCGGGAATTTTTAGGCAAGCAGTTGGACAAGGCTGAATTACAGCAGCTTTGTAACGACTTTTCCCGTTTGGTGGTGGACGAGGTGGTATCTGCGCCGGAAATTCCCGGGGCTGAAAATTTTTTAAAAAAATGGTATAATATTGTTAAATGTTTTGTGGTTTCAGCTACACCGGATGATGAAATAAAGGAGATTGTCAAACGGCGCGGGATAGATATTTATTTTCACGAAATATTGGGTTCTTCTTGTTCCAAGAGCGACAATATAATCTATTTGCTTAACAAATACGAGCTTGCTCCCAAGCAGTGCCTTTTTTTCGGAGATGCTGAAAGTGATTATTGGGCGGCGAATGCATCAGGAGTTGATTTTATTGGAATTTTGCTGAATAAAAATGCGCCGTTACTGCAAATTGCACCTGACATAAGGTGGGCTCGGGATTTCATCGACTTGGTTATATAGGACGCAGATGAACGCTGATTCTTAGGATATTAAGAAATAGAAAATAATTATCTGTGTGCATCAGCGTAAATCCGCGTCCTAATATAAATGAGGGAAAAAATTATGATTGCAGCGTTACTACTTGGCCGTAAAGGAAGCATAAGCTTCTCCGGTAAAAATACCACTCCTGTTTTAGGCAGACCTCTTTGCGTGTATCCGCTTTTGGCTGCACTTCATGCCAGTAAAGTGGATCGAGTCTATGTATCTACGGATGATGAAAACATCATGGCCATATCAAAGGGCTATGGTGCCGAAATTATTGTCAGGCCGCCTTACCTGGCAACAAAGGAAGCCCTTGGCGAGGACGCTTATGCGCATGGGTATCAGGTGATCAAGGATGATCTCAAAGCTCAAAGCTCAAAAGAGGAAAAGATAGAGTTAATGGTTCTTTTGTTTTGCAATGCAGCTACAATACTTGCTGAAACTATTGATAGGGGTATTAACATTCTTAGAGATAATCCTGATTATGATTCGGCTGTGACTGTTTCCTGCTATAATATGTGGAGTCCTCTGCGGGCAAGGAAGGTTGGAGATGACGGTTTGCTGCAACCCTTTGTTCCATTTGAAACCTTTGGCGATCCTGCGACATTGAATTGTGATCGGGATTCTCAGGGTAATGTCTGGTTTGCGGATATGGGTGTCTCTATAGTACGGCCCCGATGTCTTGAAAATTTGCAAGACGGTCTTCTGCCACAAAAATGGATGGGTCAAAAGATTTATCCTCTCGAACAGTGGGGCGGCTGTGATGTGGATTATGAATGGCAATTGCCTGAAGTTGAATATTGGTTGATGAAACATGGCTTTGCAGAAACAAGAACTCCGTATGATCAGGGATGAGGTATTTAATATGATTCAAGTTGTTCCAAATGCTAACTTTACATCTCTTGGTGGCCGGTCTGTTACTGAAGAAAGTAATGATCCGAAATATCTGGAATACCGAAGAAAGTGGTTTGAAAATCCTAAGGATTTTATTGTAAGTGATTTTCCAATTAATCTAGATATTGAGATTACAAATAGGTGCAATTTACGCTGCACTTTTTGCGACAAGCTTCCCTTGCTTAGCAAAAATCAAATCGGGGATATGGATTTTGAGTTGTATAAGAAGATTGTGGATGAGGGTGTGGAAAAAGGCCTATGTGCCGTGAAGCTGAGTTATCGGGGTGAGCCTCTTCTTCATAAGCAGGTGGTCGATATGGTTGCTTACGCCAAAAAAAAAGGGATTTTAGATATATACTTTAACACCAACGCTATGCTTTTAACAAATGGGGTATCACTTAAACTCATGGAAGCAGGACTTGATCGTATTTCCATTTCTGTAGAGGGTACTGATCCTGTAAAATTTGAACGAGAGCGGCGTGGTGCGAAGTTCTACCGGATTATGTGCAATGTCGACGTCCTTTTAGAATTGAGAGAACAAAATGGTTATAACCACCCAAAAGTTCGCATTCAAACCGTTCGCTTTCCTGACCTCAATCTGGATGAATACAGAGAATTTTGGCAAACTCATTGTGATGAAGTGGCCGCCATAGATTATAAAGAAGCGGTTAATCGAGACACCCATTTAATTGACGAAAATTGGGCATGTCCTCAACTATGGCAGCGCATGACAATTGAATGGGATGGAATAATTATGCCGTGCAACAACGATGATTTTAGGTTTTTGTCCCCCGGAAACGTAAGGGAAATGAGTATTGAAGACTGCTGGCATGATCCTATCGTGGAAGAGGCCAGAAAACTTCACAAACAAGGCAAATCCCATCTTTTGAAATCATGCAATGGTTGTCCTTGGCGGACAACCCAACTGTTGAAAAAAAGCAAGATTTAGGAGTAAATCTGTTGTAGTTAGACTGCCCCCTCATACACGGGGGTTTTTCAGAATAAGCTAGGGAGCAAGAAAGGATTTATCGGCACTTGGGAAACGTCAGAACAGTTTTAGTTACGGGTGGTGCCTTGGGAATTGGACGGGCCATTGCATCAACGTATGCGCTCAACGGCTGGAATGTTATCTGCCACTATTTCTCTTCTCATGAAAAAGCCAACTCCGTTAAGCACGAGATTAACAATATTGGTCGGCGATGCAAATTGATTCAAAGTGATCTGAGCTTGATGGAAGGAATAGAAGGCTTTATAAAAAAAATCAAACATTTTAGGATCGATGCTTTAATAAACAATGCCGGGACCTATGTTGCCCAAAAATATTTCAGCGAACTTGCGTACGCAGACTTGCTTGAGACATTCACGTTGAATACGTTTGCGCCGATCCTGTTGTCGTCGTTTGTATTTGAAGAAATGAAAAAAAGGAACTTCGGACGTGTCGTCAATATCAGTTCCATTGCCGCAAAATACGGTGGATCTTCGCATTCCGCTCATTATGGATGTTCAAAACGCGCTCTTGAGGGCTTAACGAAGACTTTGGCACGGGAAGGTGCACCTTACAGCATTCTTGTCAATACAATACGGCCGGGAGTTATCGATACAGATTTTCACGCAAAATATCCCAAAGACATGAATAAGCGCATTGCTATGATTCCGTTGAAGCGAATGGGAACCTCTACGGAGGTTGCGGAAATGGCATATTTTCTTGGCAGCGAGAGAAACACCTTTATTACTAATGAAATTATCACCATATCGGGCGGAGAGTAATGGTTCATGCTGCAATCACAAACAAAAGGCAAAAAAAAGCCAGCTAATCATATGGAGTCTGAATTCATGAAAGCTATAGTATTCGGCGGTTCGGGATTTCTTGGTTCTCATGTCTGTGATAAGCTAAGCGATGCATGACATGAAGTAACTAACTTTGACAGGAGACCATCCCCCTGGTTGAGGCCTGACCAGCAAGAGATTATTGGTGATATTCTCGATTGCCATAGTGTTTAAAATGCGGTTCAGGACGCTGACATTGTTTTTAATTTTGCCGGAATAGCAGACATCGGCTTTGAGTTATTCCCTGAACAAAGATATGAGCTTTCCAAATCATATGGTATGGATGCAAGAGGGTAAACCGGGTGGCTTAGGTCGCTATAGCAATACTTTTGGCAATGAACTCGATAAGCTATATAAACAAAAGCTGAAAGAGCATTGGTTGTGTGATACGATTATAGCTGTTGTTGAAAAATGATTTATGACCATGTATTGCGCTGTTTGAATGAGATTACAAATGATTAAGAGTTTTATAAAGAAAAAGATAATAGACCCTGTTTCAATTGATGCGGTTCGTAAAATTGTTAATTCTGAAGCTGAATTAAAAGAAATTTGGGAATATTCATTTAAGATGTTCCCGGATTTTAGTCAGCATTACACCGTTCCGGTTGATAACAAAGAGGTTGAACAAAGAATCCGGTTGCTTATGGTTGCAGAGACAATTTTTGTCAAGAAAGCAATAGAAAAGGTTCTTGAAGAGAACGGGAGATGCAGTTACGCTGATGTTGGTGATTCAGACGGTTCTATAAGATTGCTTTTAAATAAATATTATGATGTCAACGAACTTTCTTACGTTGGAATTAATTTGCAAAAAAGTGCTGTAGAGAAAATTAGAAGTAAGGGTCTTGATGCGATTTGTGCTGATGCATTATCTCTTGGGGATCAAGGAGTTGCTTATGACATAGTTTCTGCATTCGAAACTCTTGAGCATTTACCTGATCCCATTGGGTTTCTTGATGGTATGAAAGAAGTGACAAACGAGCGATTGATTGTGTCTGTGCCGTTCATAAGGCACAGCAGAATTGGTTTAGCATATTTATCCCAAAAGTGGTTACGACAATGGCCGGGAGATAAGAAGCCTACCATTGAAAATACACACATATTTGAATTATCACCTAAGGACTGGAAAAAACTTTTTTTGCATACAGGATGGAAAGTGGACAGGGAATGGAAGTTAATGATGTTTCCTTCAAATAGACCTTCACGATTGATACTTCAGCCTTTTTGGAGATTTGTAAGTTTTGAGGGGTTTTGGTTTGTTTCTCTTTATAAGGATAGTGAATATTTTTCTCAATATGCAATCGAATAATTCTTCCCCCCGCCTTTTTTAGGCATTTCACCATAAAAAAAAGATGTTTGAATTAATAATAACAGATCGATTACATCGAAAAATCGGCGTGAGCAAAAGTTTGCCTCGATTAGTTTCAATGAGGACGCTTAGGAAAAGGGAAATTTTAATTGCGAGAAAATTGAGGATCCGCAGATATTATTTACCAAGTTTGAATAAGGCTGAATCCGCAGAATTTTTTAAGGAATTCGATAAGTTTTGGGATCAAGTGGTCAAACCTTTTGGCCATGATCATGTTTTTTGGAGAAATGTTGTATCTTCCAAAATGCAGGAATG
Organism: Deltaproteobacteria bacterium; assembly: GCA_019308645.1. The sequence continues at coordinate 9,496 of JAFDHR010000038.1, read as the reverse complement.
GGAAAGGTCTGCTGCTTATTTAGCCCTTGTGCTTTTCACCCTTGCCAAGAAGTCAAAAACAAGATCGCAATTGCTCATTATTGTTTGTTCAAGTCTTGAGGAAGAAGATATATGCGAAGCGTGGGGAAGGAAGAGAGGTTGGAAGGTTTATAGGAGGCCATTTCTGTCATTGCCACTCAGGATCAGGCGTATTTTTCAGGAAGCGCACAATCTAAAGGACTTTCTATTTATGTGCACAGTATCTCTATACAGAAAGTTTTTTTCACCAAGATATGCACCAAAACAGCTTCAAATAGATAGGCTAATTCTTATAGCTTCACGTCTGTATCAAAGTTCCTTCAACAATGGAAATTATGCAGACCCCTTTTTTGGAAATCTGCATGACATCTTGAGGAAGAACGGCAATTTTGTTACTTATCTTTGCAATCCACTCGGAAGTCTTAGAGAGTCAGCAAAGAAAATCAAGGAATGCACTGAAGTTGCTGTTGTAGTACCTTATTCTATCATCACATGGGCTGAATTAATATCGTTACTACTAGAACTTTTCATAAGAAGAGTCCGAGTGCCCCACAGTTACTTTTTCGGATGCGATTTTTCAAGACTGCTTAGATGGAATAGCCGCTACGAACATTTTTTTAATCTCGACGCTGAAATATACTATAGAGCTGTACGTAAGTTATGTCGAAGTAAGCATTTCGAACGACTAATACAATTATATGAGGGTAACGTTTTTGAGAGGGGATGTATTCAGGCTTTTAGAGAACATAGTCCGAGAGCAATCCTGGGATATAGCCATGCGGTAGTATTCCCACTTAATTTAAAAATCCGTTTGACTGATAATGAGAAAAGGCAGAGGCCAGAACCAGATATTCTTTTATCCACAGGGCCCGAGACCAAACGCTTGATGATAGACATTGGAAAACGTGATACATCCAGGGTCTATTCTGCTTGCTCATTACGTAATATTCCTCTTCTTGATGATACAGACCGCTTTGGAGGGGTTCAATCAGAAATCCTTGTGGCTCTTGGTGGCGTACTGGGCTGTGCAACGGCCTTATGCTGGCTGATGGAACAGGCCGAAATCCTTAAGGACTATAATGTTAAACTGAGGGGACATCCCAACGTACCAGTAAACACATTACTAGATCAATGCCTCCATGATATGCCATATAACTTTCATCTGTCAGATAGTGATCTAGAGACAGAGCTGAGAAATAGTGTTTGTGTTGTGTATCGTCAGTCTTCTGTTGGAATGCAGGCATTGTTAAATGGAGTGCCAGCAATACATTTAAATATAGACGCACCGTTGAGTGGTGATCCTATGATGGATTTAAAGACCTTCAAGTGGACAGTTTGCACACCAGAGCAATTGGGGATTGCTCTGAAAGAAATACTAACGTTAGATGAGAAACGAAAGAGAAAATATATAAGGGTTGCAAAAAAATATGTAAAAGACTATTTCGCTGTCCCAGATGAAAACAATGTTCTGAGTTTCTTAGGTAATATTGCCCAGTAAATCTGGCTTGCAAAAGACTTAGTTGCTGATCTTCATGGCTCATATTGAAACAATTAGCTATTGTATTAGTGAGTATAATCAACCGTTTCCGAATAACAGCAATTGCACCATAATCGGTATCAATTTCTGAAGAAGAAGTAGTGTCAGGATTGGCCAGGGCGCCATCGTTGGAGCAGGAGCAGTAGTAACTGATAATGTTGATGAGTTTTCCATTGTTGCTGGTGTTCCGGCACGGAAGATACGATCAAGAGGGTGAGTACCCATGTCGGCACCTCTCATAACAGTACTCATGGCTGTCTATAATGGTGAAAAATGCTTGGACCATACTATTGAGAGCATTTTGAGCCAGACCTTCACGGACTTTGAATTCTTGATTATTAATGATTGCAGTACTGACAGGACAGCTGATGTCATTAGATCATACAATGATGCCCGAATACGTCTGCATAGCAATGAAACAAACATTGGACAGACTAAAAGCCTAAACGTGGGATTAAATCTTGCAAAGGGTAAATATATCGCCAGGATGGATGCCGACGACTATTCTATGCCAAACCGGCTTGAAAGACAATATCACTATATCACACAACATCCGGAATATTCAGTAGTTGGTACTGACTGTCTTGTTATGGATGAATCAAACGCAAAAAGAAGCATAAGCAAAGGGTATTTCAAATACGAAGATATCATAATCAAACTGTTAACAGGCAGCCCGATCAATCATGTGAGTGTGCTCATGAATAGAGCGGATATTGTTCGCATTGGAGCATATGATCCAAAATACAAGATATCTGCAGATTTTGATCTATGGTCAAGACTTATCAGGCAAGGATATAAGATAACTACCCTGCGCGAGGTTTTGTGTGCATACAGAGTTTCAGAGGGTTCTTATTCAAACAGAAATGAAGCCAGAAAAGTAAAGGAAAATACGGACATTATTTTTGAAAATATAAGATATATTTCAAATTATGTTGTAAATAGAGAATCTGTGAAACAATTGATTTGCAGATTTTCTGATGAATTCGTTAACATGTCCGATCAAGAGATTTTGAAAGCAGAGCGTGTTTACAGAAATATAATTACCAACTTGAAATCCGAGCTACGTATGAAAATAGAGAAAAGTAGAATCAAAAAAATTCTTTTGACAAACTATCTGATTGCAGCATACCACTATATCTTGAATAAGAAAAGCAGAAATGCCCGCGATATCATACGGTTGTGTATCAGGAATCACGGGGTCACCTTGTATTCTCTGGCTACTTATTCACTAACCTATCTGAACATAGGTACAATCAAGAAGCTAAACTATCTTAGGGCCAAATTCATACTTTAGTTGATTCACAATGGTACTCTTGCCTCGCCGTGAAGCACTACCGCACTCAATTTAGTAATAGATCGAAAAAGTTTCTTTTTCTTATAACTGGCGGGACCGGCTTTATCGGGCGTCGTGTACGAACGTTACTGACAGCCCGCGGATACCGCTCACGCATCCTAACCAGAAGGCCTGACCCTGATAAAGCTTCGGTGGATGTTTTCGCAGGCGATTTGGTTGACGTATCAGCGTGTCGAGGGGCAGTGGCCGGAGTCAATGTTGTCATTCACGTGGCTGGTGCGAAACGAGATGCGAGCCACTTCTGGCCGGACAACGTGCAGGGTACTAAGAACTTGTTGGTTGCTGCAATTTCCGAGGGGGTCCAGCATTTTGTGCATGTAAGCAGTGTTGGAGTCATTGGAGCTGACCCCTTACAATCGAAATTGTTTAGTGAAGACGCTCCTTGTATGCCTCGAAATGAATACGAACGCAGTAAATGGGAGGCTGAAAGGCTCGTTCACCAAGCAGCCTCCGAAGGCCTGCCGGTAACTATCTTGCGTCTGGCGAATGTATTTGGAGATTATGATCCAGAACGAGGCCTGCTAACACTGATCCAGACTGTGCTGAATGGTGGGTTTTTCTTTATTGGTGGGCGAGATGCGATTTGCAATTATGTTTATGTTGAAGACGTTGCTCATGCCTGTCTGAGTCTGGCTGGAAACCCGAGAGCAATCGGCCGTACCTACCATCTGTCGGATATGTGCGCCTTGGGAGAATTTGTGGATGTTCTGGCACACGAGTTAGGCGCCAAAAGGCCAAACCTTGCGCTTCCAAAGCCGATGTCATGGATGGTAAGGATGGCCCTTCATGGCTCGAGGCGGTTGCCTTGGGTAGCAAGCACCTCAGGTTTCGATCGGTTGGTATCTTTGAACAATCGAGCAAGTTATGCCACCTCTCGCCTAGCCGATGAATTGGGATTTGAATGCCGCGTCGGGTGGAGGGAGGGGTTAGGGCGCTTGGTGAGCTGGTACCGATCTCAGGGTGTGCTGTGAAGATATGTTACCTTGCTAACGCTGGGAGCATTCATACCCAGCGCTGGGCCAAGTATTTTGCCAGTCGGGGCTGCGAGATTACGGTCGTTTCGTTTCAGCCTGGAGAAATAGGGGGGGTAGAAGTATTTCAAATCGGTTCCCTTTCTTCTCGACATCGCCTTAACATTCTACTGAATCTTGGCAGGGTGCGGAGACTTGTACGACAGATTAACCCTGATATCTTACACGCGCATTATGTAACCAGCTACGGTTTGGCTGCAGCGCTTACTGGCAGACATCCCTTAGTCATTACAGCCTGGGGTACCGATGTCTTGGTTATGCCTGAGCAGTCAAGGTTATATCGTCAGATAGTTCGCTTTGCACTGAATCGTGCCGATTTAATTACTTCCATGGCTGACCACATGACTCACCTTTTGGTGGAAAAAGGATATGCGCAGGCCCAAAAGATTATGACCTTGCCGTTTGGTGTGGACACGGAGATCTTTAACCCGAACCGAAGGATCCCGATGACCTCACAGAAGACCCCCTTGGTGGTTAGTACGCGGCGCTTGCATCATGGACTGGATGTGCACATCTTTTTGCAGGCAATTCCATATGTCCTCGAGGACGTTGCTGATGCTAGGTTTGTCGTGGCAGGTGATGGTCCCCTTCGGGTGAGACTGGCGGAGATGGCAAGGGATTTAGGAATAGCAAAACGTGTGACCTTCCGCGGCGAAGTTACACAGCATCAGATGGCTGAGCTACTTGGAAAAGCGGATGTATTTATATCGACCTCACCGACGGACGGAAATAACATTTCTCTGAATGAAGCGATGGCCTGCGGTGCCTTTCCCGTAGCTACTGATATTGCTGCCAACCGAACATGGATTAGAAACGAGAAGAATGGGTTGCTTTTTACCTCGAAGAATATTCAAGAACTCGCGGAAAAGATCATAAAAGCGCTACGAAACCGAACGTGGCGTGAGGCAATAGCTGCCGAAAACTGGTCGATCGTAAAAAACCGAGGCAACTGGACACGTGAGATGGCGAGGATGGAAGAGATGTATGAGGCCCTGCTACGTTGAATGTGACTTACACTCGCATGAGCTCAATTGGGTCAACCTATCCCTTTGAAAAAAGGATGAAATTAGCAGCCCAAAGCAATGAGTCAGCGACCCGTGACCTCATTATGGAAGAAGACAAAGCCTGTCATAAAATTCACGGCTAAGCAAGAGAATGCCTCAGAACACAGCCGAAAATATAGAGGTCTCCATTATCATTCCTTGCCGAAATGAAGAGCAATTTATTTGGAAGTGTCTGGACTCCATAGTAAACAACGATTACCCAAAAGGCAGACTAAAGGTGCTTGTTATAGACGGAATGAGCACTGATTCGACAAGGGACGTTATCGGAGAATTCGAGGATCGGTACGGTTTAATTGGCAGAGATGATGTCATTATTTTGGTCAAGACTACCTGAGTGAAAATGACGCATCTTCTTCATATATGGTTTAAGTCAATCCCAGGGAGATATTTTGGTACCGATGGTCGAAATATTTTGTTAACGGTTGAAATACTGGACTGACGAATGAAAATGAAAAAAGGATGCCGGATATTCTTAATATCAAAGTAAACACTACTTTTAAAGATTAGGAAAAATGTAAGGATTTACAATTGTCTTTCTTGAAAGCTTCAATGCCAAATGATAAGATTACAACTGACGATGTAGCCAATGAGTTGTTAATTGATATGTCAGCTAAGGATAAAATAAACTATCTGGGGTGGAAATGTTGCTACCGAGGGTATTCTATCTCGGAGTTGGGGATATAACGCTCTGGATTTAATGCACTTGCAGGCGATCTACAATCGTATTGCAAAAAATTCCGCTACAGCCTTTACCAAACTCAGTCTTACAAGGTTTTTTACAACGTATTAATTCGTTAGTACGGAATAAATTCAATTTTACATTTTAGCAGTTAGAAAAAAATCAGAGGCGATGAAGATTATCCAGTCAGCAAAATCACATTCAGATTATCCTTTCCAGTCGTCTGTCTTTGATGGGCTATCAGATCTTCGGGCAGTTTGTTCAATACACCCGTTTTTTTTAAGAAATCAATATGCTGATATGGCTCATCCAAACAGGTGAACCGCTGCCGATTAAAAATGGTGTCCGCAAGATGCGTACAGCAGTTCTGGCAGATAAATTATTGGAACGTGGGCATAAAGTTTTATGGTGGGCGAGCGCTTTTGAACATCAGCAAAAAATAATGATATCAAAGAAGGACAGAAAATTTGATATTTCGGAAAGATATACTATTAGAGTCATTGGGGGTTGTAAATATCGGAAAAATATTTCTTTCGCCCGTTATATTGATCATCAGATCGTGGCGCTGAAATTTCGAATCCAATCGCAGAAATTTCCCAAACCAGATATCATAGTGGCATCAATTCCGGACCATCTTCTCGCGTATGAAGCGGCGCGATACGCACGGAAAAGGGACATTCCTTTTCTGGTCGATATCAGAGACCTCTGGCCGGATATTTTTCTGGATCGTTTTAAAAACATGGGATTGTATGGATTGGGAAAGATAGTTTTAGCTCGTGATTTTATGCTGCTTGCCTCTTTGCTGAAGAGTGCCGATGCCCTGGCTGCGATGTCAGAAGGTATTCTTCAATGGGGGCTTGATAAAATTGGGAGACCAAAAGGCCCATTTGATAAGGTGTTTTATCTTGGTTACAAAGTTTATTCAGACAAGGCTACAGGTCCAAACGAAAGTTCAGAAATGCCCGCTTGGCTAAAAAAGATAGAAAATAAAAAACTATTTATTTTTATCGGCACTTTTGGAATCTCTTACGAATTGGATCTGATTCTGGAGGCAGCTCGTCGCTTTGATACATTAGACAAAAAAGATATTTGTTTTGTGCTTGCGGGTACCGGAGAATATTTTGATATGATTAGAAAGAAAGCTTCAGGGCTGAAAAATGTAATGCTGTCCGGGTGGATAGGAGAAAATGAAATAAAGGCTCTTTTAAAAAAGGCTTATGTCGGTTTGGTTCCTTGTCGAAGTGTTGAAAACGCTATGCCCAACAAACCATTTGAGTATCTATCTGTCGGCCTTCCTCTTATTAGCTCGTTGGAAGGTGAAATGGCGGAGCTAATAAACCAGCATTGGTTAGGGCTTAATTATTTGCCGGGCGATCTGGAGGGGCTATATGATTGCATCGAACGGCTTGCCTCTGATCCCGCTCTGCATGATAAGATGTCCCTAAATGCGTTAGATTTTTTTAATAAATATGGGGATGCGGATAAGATTTATGATGAATATGCCGAACATATTGAGCGGTTGGTTGAGCATAAAGAGCGCACTAACAGTAAAGTGAGGAGTTGATAGTGGGTGAGGATTACGTTTCTGTAACCGAAATCGCCGGTGACGAGGTCACCCAAGAGCAGATAGACAGAATGTGTAATCGTTACTATTGGGCAGGCGAGTATTGTGCAGGTAAGGATGTGGTCGAAGTGGCGTGTGGGACAGGACAGGGATTGGGGTATCTTGATGGCATTTCAAGAAGTCTTGAGGCGGGGGATTATTCTGATGAGATATTGCCTATTGCGCGAAAACATTATGGGGAGCGTATTAAACTTCAGCAGTTTGATGCCCAGGAGATGCCGTTTGAGGATAAGTCCAAAGATGTGATAATCCTGTTTGAGGCAGTTTACTATATTCCTGATGCGAAGCGGTTTGTAAAGGAGTGTGTACGGGTGTTACGCCCCGGCGGAAAGGTGTTGATTGCAACTGCAAACAAGGATCTTTATGATTTTAATCCAAGTCCGTATAGTTACAAATATTATGGTGTGGTGGAGTTAAATGATTTGTTTGCAAGACATGGGTTTAATGCGGAGTTTTTTGGGGATACGCCTGTTGAGAGTGTTACCATACGTCAAAAGATACTTCGTCCGGTTAAGAAATTGGTGGTGACTTTGGGGATAATGCCTAAGACGACAGCGGGGAAAAAGTGGTTGAAGAGAATTGTCTTTGGGGGGTTGGTGAAGATGCCGGCAGAAATCGGTCCGCAGATTACGCAGAATAGCGCAGATTTAAAGGCAAAAAAGAATCCACACCCCGGAGGAATAGCCTTCGGATTCCACAGGGCAGGAATTACGCCCCAGAGGAATAGTCCCGACAAGCCGGGAATTCCACAGGGCAGGCAGAATGAAAAAGATGATACAACCGTATACAGTGGTTGTTATGTTGAACCGGATAAAATATCTTCGGAAGAGGCGAATACGACCCATAAGGTAATTTATTGTGTGGCAACCCTTGATCCGCAGATTACCCCAGTACGATCTTCCGGACCTACGGGGGAGGCGCAGATTGACGCAGATTAAATATACACAGATTATGCAGATTAATAAATGTAGAAAGAATACGGAAGCTGTTAGGTGAAAAGCAAAAGAAATATCCCTTTTTTTAATTATCCTGCTTTGTTTAAGGCACAGGAAAAGGAAATAATGGATACCCTGCATGATGTGATGAGTCGTGGCGCCTATATCTTGCAGAGAGATTTAGAGGAGTTTGAAGAAAATATTAAAAAACTTATTGGGGTTAAGCATGTCCTTGGGGTGGCTGATGGCACAAATGCCCTTATGCTTGCACTTAGGGCTGCGAATATTGGTTTAGGGGATGAGGTCATTATGTCATCCCATACCTATGTCGCTACGGCTGCCTCTGCGCATTTTGTGGGAGCAACACCAGTGTTGGTGGAATGCGGTGCGGATCATATGATCGATCCAGAAAGCGTTGAACGGGCTGTTACAAATAAAACCAGGGTTATAATGCCTACTCAGCTTAATGGGCGGACCTGCGATATGGATGCCCTGCAGGCGATTGCAGATAAGCATGGTCTGATAATCATTGAAGACGCGGCTCAAGCGCTTTTCTCGAAATTCAATGGGAAATGTGCAGGGAGCTTTGGTCTGGCTGGAACATTCAGCTTTTATCCTGCTAAAGTTCTTGGATGTTTTGGCGATGGAGGCGCTGTCGTGACTAATGATGATGAGATAGCTGAACGTGTTGCTTTGTTCCGTGATCACGGTCGTAATGAAGAGGGTGAGGTTGTAACCTGGGGAACAAACAGCCGTCTGGATAATATTCAGGCGGCAATTTTAAATATGAAACTAACAACATGTAAAAAGGATATAGAACGCAGACGTGAAATTGCATCCATGTATGATCAGGCTTTAAGAAAAATTGATAATCTGATTTTACCCCCTGCCCCGGATGAAGATGAAAAACATTATGATGTGTATCAGAATTATGAATTAGAGTCCGGGCATCGGGATGAGCTAAAGAGTTTTCTGGCGGAGCGTGGAGTGGGGACAATTATTCAATGGGGTGGGAAAGCAGTTCATCAGTTCAAAGGTCTTGGGTTTGATAATATGCGTTTGCCGGTAGTTGAAAAAATGACGAGCAGATTTTTGATGCTCCCCATGCATACGGCGTTAACAGATGAGGATGTAAAGTACGTGTGTGATTGCGTTAAAGACTTCTATTCCACAGATTGACGCATATTGCCGCGAAGTAAATCCGCAGATTACGCAGATTACACAGAAAATGATATAATGTTATGGCAGATCAAA
>JAFDHR010000501.1 GCA_019308645.1 Deltaproteobacteria bacterium | reverse complement strand
AGAGGTCGTATAGGCATCTTGAATCCAATAGAGCTTCCCCTCAGAGACAACCAGGTAAGGATCGCCATCATAATCCAGAAATGGCGCAATCGAATCCACTCGCCTATTAATCTGGCGGTTGTACATTATTCTACTCTCCGGGCTTAAATATGCTGTGAAGAGTATCTGAGGATCTAAAAACCCAAGGGCAAATAATAATCTTCGAGGAAAAGATTCGATAGGAACTCCCCCTGTTCCCTGATACGTAGCATAGACATTCTTATCCCCCTTGGGGTAATCAAATTCCTTTGTCCTGGTCTTTACCAGGACATAGTCATCGGTTTTTTCTCCATAATAGATCTCCGGACGCTCTATCTTTAGGTCTGCATCAAAGGAAGGGGGGAGATCCTTGATAAGCAGGTTGGGAAGCCCTTCGCTGGTCACTTCATTTACCGGGCTTAAGGTTAATCCGTAGCCATGGGTATAAATCAGATGCCTGTTGACCCACGTATTTGCCTGGGGAGGAAGTTGATTTAGCGCTAACTCCCGTGCAGCCAATGTAACTTGCCGTAATTGTTTATTGATAATGTAACGATCAACGTCAACATTGTTAAAATCGTAATAGAGTCGTATCGATTGAATCTGCCTGTAGGTTTGAAGTAAGGGACGATCATCCCAGATCCTGATATTTTGAATCGTCACATTATGCTCCTCGATGTCTTTTGCACTGAGTGTGTCGCTCACCGGGAAATTAACCTCTTGTATCTTATTCAGGTTATACGCCTTGCGGGTATAGTCAATATTGTAGGCTATATATGGAGATTCTTTCGCCAATTCATTGGGCTTTACCACTAATTTTTGCACCACGGAGGGTAGAATGGTGGCAAATACCACTACAGCACCTATCCAGACTCCTGCCCCTATCATGATTACCTTTGCCCTGGGCTTAACTACATTCAGAAAAAAGACTACGGCCAGGCCCAGGGAGAAAGCGATCAAAACCCAATAGGCCCAAATCCTGATATGGACATCTGTATAGCTGGCACCGAAAGCAGGGCCCTGGGTAGAATAAAGGAGTTTATATATCTTCAGGTGATACCCCCACGCAAGAAGCAGAACAACTATTCCAGCAAGGAAAAGAAGGTGTTTCTTGGCCTTGGGCGCAATAGTAACCTTGGGCACAGAGACTGGCCTGCCTTCCGCCTGAGTAAAATCACCAATGACTTGAAGAGCTCCCTCCTTCAGATACCACCCCATGGTGAGCAAGCCCACTAAAATAAATAAAATCAGTAACCCATTTTGAATGAAGAGGTAAAAGGGAAGAGAAAACACGTAAAAACCAATGTCCTTGGCAAAAATAGGATCAGTATTCCCAAAAGGTTGCTGAAATAAATAGCGTAAGAACATATCCCATTGGTATGAACCCTTTGAGGCAATCACTAAACTAATAAGCAAAATAACCACTATGAAGAGAAGACTTGTGCTTTTGCCTGAAAGACCAAGTCTGGCAAAATATCCACCGTCAGCCTTGAAGTCCATTTTCGGTCCGCTGCCCTGGCTTAAGCGATTGGCTGCGTACAGGTTGAAAAATAATATAAGAATAAATACGAACCAGACTGCCGCGCCAAATCCGAACTTGCTTAAAAGCATCGTCCAGAAAACTGATGAGTACCTTAGATTTTCAAACCACAGCCAATCAGGAGCTATAGCAATTATTAACCAAACCAAAACAACAATCAAAACGCCGAACCCGATTATTAATTTTTTATACATAACGTAATCTCCGTTAGGATAAAGGTTGTAAATCTCTTAAATAAACACTCCTACATCATATAGCAATTCTCTATCAGAAAAGAATACTTATCCCCAGGCAGCGATAATAGGTGTTTACATTATTTATTGCAAGTGGTTTTTCATATAATAAGTCCCAAGGATGGACTCTGATTTCTAAAAAAGAAAGGACGAGCCTTTTGATATTGAACATTCCTCGAGAATCTCTATCGATTAAAAAATTACCCGCTTGGTTTAAGGGGAAAAAATAACTGGCTTTTTCTCTTGACAGGTAGCATTTCATACTTTAGGGTAATTTACAATCAGAGTTGAGGCGCGGTGTTCATAAATAGTCGTGAGAGAGGGGAGCAGGACCCGTATAATGATCTTGCGGCAAAAGGGTGTACCGCCGAAGCTTGCTGATGGCCTGTTACACAAGCGGGCTGGGATTGTGGATAAAATCCGCA
>JAFDHR010000500.1 GCA_019308645.1 Deltaproteobacteria bacterium | reverse complement strand
ACGTTTCCGAGAAAGCGGAACCATAACTATCAGGCTCGCCCTCAATAGAAGGATTAACAGCACATGAGCAGATAAAAAAAGAAGGCGGACACCTTGCTCAACATCATGTTTTTCTGTCGAGCCAGACAGTATTAAAAAGCATATAGTCTGTCGGATGAGGCTTAACTGGCTTTACATTTTTTCGTGTCACAAGCCACGTGTTCTTCCAGTAAGGGATACCCACCGAACCGCGTTTCATCTGGATTTCCTCCAGCTTGCAAAAGAGCTTTCGGCGCTCATCCACATCTACGGTTCCATTGGCCTGATTAAGCAAGGCAGAGAATTCTGTGTCTACCCAGCGAGTTTCATTCCAGGAACCTGGCATTCCCTTGTCATCTGCAGAGTAAGCCAAATTGAATACCATGGTACCCAGGGGGCGGTGTGCCCACATAGTAATGCCCAGGTCTACCTCGGTCCATTTCTCCCAATACTGGCTGTTGGGCATGGTCTTTATGTTGATCCTAAAGCCGGCTGGTGCCGCGTCCTGTTTAAGCACTTCGGCATTACGGACAATATCAGCCCATCCGCTGCCTACAGCCAGATTGATATCGAGGCCACTGGGATACCCTGCCTCCCTTAAAAGTTCTCTGGCCCTGCTTGGATCGTGGGGAGGAATAGCCTTTTCGCAGTATTCAGGATGCTTCGGATATACGTGGGTATCTTGCCCCTGAAGGCCTTGCCCGAAATAGCAAAGAGCCAGAGTTTTCTCCCTATGCTGACAGAGCTTCAGGGCCATCCGGACACGATTATCGGACCAGGGCTTCAGATCAGTTCGCATCCTTAGGACATTTACCTTTGCCGTGGGAGTAGGCACTATATTAATTTGCTTATCGTTTTTTAGCGCTTCGTACGCATCTCCTCCTCCCAGGTCACTCAGGTCGATCATGTGGATTTCGCCGGCCTTAATGGCGGCTACCTTCGGTGCCATCTCTTGCCCCATGTCGATAAACTCCATACCATCCATATACGGGAATCCCTTTTGCCAGTAATCATTACGCCTTTTGACTGCACAATATTCTCCTTCACGGTAGACTTTTAAGGTATAAGGGCCAGTTCCATGGGGTGCCTTGATGAAATCCCCTTCAAAGGTTCGATGGTTCAACATGAGGGCCGGATAATGAAATAAATGTTCGGGCACCCCGAGCTCAGGTCGTTTCAAATGAAGCTTTATTTGATATTTATTGACCCTTTCGATCCCTGTGGGGTCCAGATAAGAACCAATGAGGCCGAGCATTGAAGAGCCGACATCTTTGTTAAGCCACTGGTTCATGGTGAAAACCACGTCATCCGCAGTGAATTCGTCTCCATTGTTGAATGTGATACCTCGGATAAGATTAAGGGTCCAGGTTTTGACGTCCTCGCTCACCCGCCAGCTTTTAAGGAGATAAGGATGGGTGATGTTATTTCCGTCGGTGAAGGTTAGATACTCGGCAACCTGACGCAACTGATTCGCAGGTGCACCCCAGGAGAGCTGGGAAGGATGAGTCACCTTATGTACCGCGGCAGCAATCTTCAAGATACCCCCGCGTTTGATGGTTGTGGCTAAGGTTGGCTGAGGACGAGTCAGGCCAATCAGGGGTAAAGCTGCGCTCATTGAAATGCCGAGGAGTGCAGCATGGCGAAGAAACTCCCGACGCGTGAGTTTTCCATTCTTAAACCGATCGACTAATTCAGGAATATATGAATGTATTTTTTGCGTCTCCATTTTCCCCTCCTTTTAGATTAGCATTAAAAATGCAGTAGTGCCCGAAACCACTATAATTAAATTATCGAATATGAGATTACATGTCAAGAATTTGCAGCAAAATCATATCCTAAGGCAGTTTCAACTTATTGTAATTACGAATAATTTTAAAAATTTCAATTTGATGAAAATCAAATAATGTCTTAAATTTTTCATAAGTCTTTTTCGGGCCAAGCTGTGGAGAGCAATAGTGAAGCCCTTTATCCTTCAAGGTACATTCTTCAGGTATTGTGTGCTTGACACACCATAACACTTTTCTTATACTTTTTACTTAGAGAGAGCTTTTATTGTTTATTGAATTTTATAGTCGATTTTTCGTTTGCAGTACCTTGTTATCTCGTAAATGAGGGTATTATGGATCTTAAAGCATATTTTGAAAATAACGAAGGTCTGAGTGTATTAGCTACTGCTGACAGCGAGGGTAAAGTTGATGC
>JAFDHR010000037.1 GCA_019308645.1 Deltaproteobacteria bacterium | reverse complement strand
CAGGCGATCTCTAAAATGATATCGGCCGTGTCCTTCTGCCAAGTTGACAGATATGGAATCAGCGGCACGAACCAATTGCTTTCCAATAGTATCTTTGGCAAAGTAATTCCATTTCATGCAGATGTCCCATACTTTATCGGACAAGTCCTCGGCCATTTGATAAATATCCAAATCCTCAACTTTTAAAACCATTTAACGCCTCCTAATTGTTCATTGGAAATACTGTTAATTGGGTATTTGCTACTGGTTGTGGAGCCTATTTTGACATAGCCTATTACCAAATACTCAACCCCCAGTTCCCAATACCCAATACCTAATACCCAGAATCAAGTGCTTGATTCTTTAATTGGAATTTCAATAATGAACTCGGCACCACCCCATTTGCTTGGCCCAACACTCAAAGATCCACCATGATCTGTGACAACTCTGTGGCTCAGACTGAGGCCTATGCCTGTATTGCCATCTTTGGTGGTATAAAAGGGATCAAATATTTTCCCCTTAAGGTTCGAGCGTACGCCTGGACCCGAATCGGAAACCTTTACTAGAATACGCTTATTTCCCATGGATGATGTTACCTCTATTTTCTTGTCGACCTCTATGCCTTTCATGGCCTCAGCAGCGTTAGTTATAAGGTTTAAGATCACCTCTTCAATCAAATGTGGATCTGCATTGCATAGCGGCAGGTCTTCTGAAAGATCCTTTTCAAGCTTGATTTTGCTTTTTCGTAAAGTCACAGAAGAAAGCTGAAGGGCCTCTTCAATAGGCTGATTTATATTTGTTGGAACAAATTTTGGTTCACCAGGTTTGGAAAAGTCCATAACCCTCCTAATGACGGATTCAATCTTGCCTGAAGCTGACTGGACCTGCTCGAGAATCCCTTTCACCTTATCCAAGCTATCCGCTCTATCGTATATCTTTTGCAAGGTGCTCAGATATATATTGATACCTGATAGGGGATTTCTGATTTCATGGGCAATACCGGCGGCTACCCGCCCCAAGGAGGACATCTTTTCTTGCATCATCAAGAGACGTTCCAGCTCCTTAGATTTGGTCATATCCATCATGTTAACCAATACTGCGTCTTTCCCCTGATATTCGATCAAACTTGCCTGGCAGTATACCCATTTCATATTTTCCTCAGTATCGATTTTACCCTCAGGATAAAATCTAAAATCCGTACCCAGAGACCGAACCTCCCTTGAGATTATACTCTGATAAAACTGCTTAACCTTTTCAACATCATCTGGATGGATGCCTCTAAAATCCATGAGCTTCAGTGATTCACCTAAAGGGACCAGCAGCTTTAGCTGTTTTTTATTTTGATAAACGATTCGACTATCTTGGATAATACAGATACCAGTCAGTGAACTCTCCACTAAATCACGAAACCTTTGCTCGCTTTCCTTAAGCACCTCCTCAGCCTGCTTGCGCTCAGTAATATCCAGAAAAGATCCCACACTCCTTTTTGTACCTGGAATCACCGCGATGGTTGCAAAAATATCTCGAACTCTCCCCGCTCTGTCCATGAACTTGTACTCATAGTTCCGTGGAGCAGCATCTGGATAAATTCTTCGCGTGTTGTGGTAGTCTTTCATTCTGTCCAAATCATCTTTGTTTGCAACAAAGTCTGTCCAACTTTTCTTGCCTACCACTTCCTCTAGCGAGTAGCCGGAGAGTCTTTCAAACTCCTTGTTTGCCAATGATATGGTAGTATCCTCTTCAATGATGATGGTAGCGGTTCCAGTCGTTTCGCATATCGTTCGGTATTCATTCTCTGACTGCCGCATGGCATCCTCAGCCTGCTTGTGCTTTACTTCCAATGTTTCCAATTCAGCAAACCGCTGGCGCAGTTCCAATAATTCTTTTAAGAGTTGCTCTTTCGTTTTTTCTTCATCTTCCATTCAATTTATCTAATACAATATATAAGTATCTTTTTTTTCTTACATTTGTTTGAATGGTTAAAGAATTGTAAGAATTTGTTTTTTTAAATCAAGTATATAATTAAGATGGTTTTGTGTCAATGATGAATAAGGTGCAGAATGTTAGGTTGATGAAGCCTTAAGCACGTTTTATGGTGATGGCAATTTTGTAAGTCAACGAGCAATAATTATTGAATTGTCTCAGACATCACAATGCATAACGAATATCCTTACAGGAATAGGCCTTTTAACCAGAGCCAGAGGTAACCAACCTTGGTAAGGTAAAATTCCGTTGCTATCAATCTTGCAGGCTTCATTTCTCCTTCATGAAAATGCTCATGGAATATCCGATAGAGATCGAGGCAAAAACAGTAAGCACTGTTAGTATTACTACGTATACCCAGCCAAAGTAAGCGATCATTACTGGCAGGAGGAATGGTTTGACAGCCCTACTATACAGGAATATAGCTATTGGGCCAGTTCCCGCTCCTTTCTCTCTTAGGTTTTTTAGCAAAGGATACCATGCATAGATAGGCCCCATCGAGATTATCCCAGCCACCACAGAAAGCACAATGCCCTTGATCCTTACCCCTTTGCCAAACAACATGGCAATCTGAGCCGGTTTCACAAAAAGGTTCAAAACAAGCATTATCACAAAGACAAAAACGAGGGGCAGGACAATAGTAAGCAAAATGTTTCCGCTGGCCTTCAAAGCCATTAATGACTTATTTGGGTCTATGGTAAAAAGTATTCCATAAATTACAAGCACACAAACAGGAAAAATGAACATACGCCCGAGAGCTTTTTTATCTTTAGATTCTTTGACATTTTCCTTATTCACAGAATTCACCTAATAACAAGGTTAAGGATAACTACCGTAATGATTGCAATGGGTATTGAAAGCAAAAAAGAGATGCCATTTCTGAGGAGGGCAAATTTCCTGCCCAGGGCTGCTATCTCAGCAGGCAACTGTACGAGACCTACAGTTACCCACGTGATAATCAGGGCAGTGACGGTAAACAGGCTGATCCCATATTGTAACAGCTCTCCCCCAATAACATAGCTATTAATGGCATTCCCGGCAAGAATGCTACCAAAGAATGCTCCTAAAAAAGTATCTGAGACTATATTTCCTGAAAATAGTGAGACAAGCAATTGCCTTGAAACAAAGGTATTGAGTAAGCCTATAAGTAGCACTACACCCAAAAATATTGGCAACATAGAGGCAAACTGATTGCCAGAACGTTTCATCGCGTGAATAAAAATAGCCCTGTCAACTACACGTTTTCCCGGCTCACGTTCAATTGTGGCTGCCTTAGTTTTTTGGATTTCACCCTTTTTGTAGCTTTCCAAAACCTCTCCGACTGTTCCACTCAGTCCGGTAAAGATCTCTATCCCGTTGGCTTCGAGATGCCTGCGGGCAGCAGGGCTACAATAGCCTGTCAGCGCTGCTTTTACATCTTTGCTGATAATAAGCACAATATTTTGCATCCCTGTGCCGTGCTGCCCTAAAGAGCCAGGGTTTGGTACTGCCTCAAAATTACCGGTGCCGAGATCAATGATAATCAGATATGGTGAAATCCCGAACCTATGGCCTACTTGGGCTTTTAGATCGGTACCCTCTGAAGATATTGCGATCTTCATGTTTGACCCCTAAGCTGTTAGAAAAAATATCCTTAAGAAGAAAACATTAATGTCAAAAGAAAATGGCACGCAAAGGTATTCGTATGTATCAGTAATCAGCGTATATCAATTTGTGTTGCTGAAAACCAATAAAGATTATTTAGCGAAAAAAATAGAGATATGATATAAAAAAATAGTATCTGTTCATGGGTTCAAGGTTCAGAGGTTCAAGGTTTACCAAAAATTTAAACCGTGCATAACTATCATAGCC
This sequence comes from Deltaproteobacteria bacterium, assembly GCA_019308645.1. The sequence goes on along the minus strand of JAFDHR010000037.1, from coordinate 7,872 downwards.
TTTTATGATCTAAATGAGCATGCCTGACTTACCAACGCTGGTAGCTATGGTTTCACCCGCCTGCCATGCGAGACCTGAGAATATAAAGAAAGAACAGGTCTTGGAGCTGTTCAGGCCATGGTTGAAGAAACAAATCGGAATTAAGGCACGAGCAGACAAGTTAAGCACTTCCCAGCCTATGAGCAAGATCAAAGAAAGAAAGGTAACCCGACTCGGCTGAGCTCGTCGCAGGCTGAGCCCTGAACCTTTTTCAACCGTGAAAGGTTACAAAAATCTTTAAAACCATAGATTTCTGAATCACTTTTTGTAAAAAGTACTCTATAGAAAGGAGTAAATTCAATCTCTTTCGAGCCCCAAATAGATAAAAAAGGAATTGCTTTTCAGAAACAACGAGCACGAAAGCTTAGACAATCTGCATGGTGGCAAAGAAGGATCTCTACAGGTACTTGCTATTACTGCGGGCGTCATGTTGATCCAGGGGAGTTAACCATGGATCATATTGTGCCACTCATTAGAGGTGGAAAAAGCACAAAAGGTAATCTTGTGCCTGCGTGTAAGGATTGTAATAATAAAAAGAAGTATCTTTTACCTATTGAGTGGGATGAATATCTGAGTAGTTTCGCTCACAAAAAATCTTAAATTAGGACGCAGATTTCCGCAGATGCCCTCAGATAATTACTTTCTTTGTTGATAGATTATAAAAATAGACAATGGGAGATACCTACAAATAGTCCATATTCTTAAATTCAAAATCTTAACAATCTGCGCTAATCCCTGGCCCAGACCTGGCATGCAATGTTTAGGCTATATAGCCTGAGTCGGTAGATACCACAGAGGTTTCAATATATGCCGAGGAGGTAGCGCCAGGGCAGGCTGCGTCCAAAAAGAAAATTAGTATAAAATTAAATAATCTCCCACAAATTCAAGAGAGGCCATAATGAATACAATAACGCGAATCGATATGGCGGAGCTTAAAGTCTACATCGAGAAATCTCCTCGAAACTATAACTTGCTTGGTGGAAGAGGTTTGAGCGCCAGGATATTGAATACAGAGGTTCCAGCAATGGCCCACCCCTTGAGCCATGAAAATAAGCTTGTGGTAGCACCTGGTCTTCTGGCTGGAACTATGGCCCCATCCTTTGGCAGGATTTCCTTTGGCGCCAAAAGCCCATTGACCAAAACCATTAAGGAATCTAATGCCGGTGGTACTGCTGCACAGAAATTAGATAGATTGGGTATCAAGGCAATTATTATTCAGGGAGTGCCAAAGGAAAATCAAACCTATATTATCTATATAGACCCCAAAGGAGCACAGATTATTAGCTCTCCTGATTTGTCAGGAAAAATGAATTATGACCTTGTTACTGCACTTCAAAATAAATATGGAAAAGAGATAGGGGTTATCTCCATTGGGCCTGCAGGGGAGGCAAAAATGGCTGCATCGACCATTGCTATTACGGATCAGGATGGCAGGCCATCTCGTCATGCAGCAAGGGGTGGTCTGGGTGCTGTTATGGGATCAAAGGGAGTAAAGGCTATTGTAATTAATGCAAAAGATACCAAGGCTATTGAACCTATGAACAAAGAGCCATTTAAGGAGACAGTAAGGAGTCTGGTTGAGATTTTGAAACAGGATAAAAGTAGACAATCAGTTTCTAAATTTGGAACCCCAGGTGTAATCAGCTTTCTTAGCCAGTTGGGGAGCATGCCCAGCTGGAATTATCATGGAGGGCCAGTTAAGGGTATAGAGAATATCTATGGTGAAACCATCTCCAAGGTCAATCAAAGCAGAGGGGGAAGGATGCATGGTTGCATGCCCGGTTGTGTTGTTCAATGTTCTATAGTCTTCCATGGAGAAGACGGCCAGCATTTGACCTCAGCCCTGGAATATGAAACCCTTGCTATGCTTGGCACCAATTTAGGTATTACGAATCTTGATGAAATAGCCAAAATGGACAGGATCTGTGACGATTTAGGCGTTGATACTATCGAGGTGGGAAGCGCCATTGCTCAGTTAATGGAGGCTGGGGTTATTGAGTTTGGAGATGATCAAAGGGTAATAGGGATATTGAAAGAACTGAGGGAGGGTTCACCTATTGGTAGGATTGTAGGGCAGGGCACTGCCTCCACAGCCCAGTTTCTGGGGCTGGATAGGGTTCCTGTTTCCAAAGGCCAGGCTTTTCCGGCCCATGATGCAAGGGCCTGTAAAGCAGTGGGGGTGACTTATTGCACTTCACCTATGGGTGCAGATCATACGGCAGGTCTTGATTACCGTGATTCGCTATCAAAGGAGGGTCAGGTAAAAAGATCTCGCGATGCCCAAATACTAAGTGCTACCATTGACTCTGTTGGGTATTGTTATTTAGCCTTGCCTGCAAAGGGACAGGTTATATATGAGATACTTGTCAAACTACTCAATGCCAGGTACGGCACCAATATCAAGGCGGATGATGTAATGAATATCGGTATCAATACCATAAAAGATGAACTGGCCTTTAACCATTCAGCCGGGTGGACAGATCTCCATAACATTTTGCCTGAGTTTATGAGGAAGGAAAAGCTTCCCCCACACAATGAGGTGTTTGATATACCGCAGGACGAAATAGACGCTATCTTCAATAAAAGTGTAATACCTGAGACTTGATCTTGCAGTTTCACCATAGGGGCTTTAAGGTCGGCTAACAACATTTTTATTGTGATTTTCGACCTCCTGCTTTGAATGAATTGGGATTGAAATATGCAGTAGATTGGTATTGCCCGAAACTGTTGAATTCAGTTAGATATACGTAAAATATCTTAACTTTTTAAAAATTTAGGATAATGGCAAGATATCCAAACCTGATCTCGAAGATTGAGACATTATTAACACTATTGATTTGTATACTTTCGATCACAGTTATTCATCATTGTCAGCTATGTCCTCTATGTTTTGATGGGTGGCGCCAAATACCGCTATCCCCCTATGTATTTGATATTAAACCCTGAACCACAACAGAATGGGTATGATTTAGGCTTGACACACAACCGTCAATTCCTTATACTTTTTTCCACAAAAAGTGAGCCTTTATCAATCAACTTTATATTATGACCTTGCAAGTCCTCGATAATCCAGAAATATGGATACCAACCGACATTGCTGAACCTAATGTTGAGAAGAGTCGGGTATACTCGACGCAGTTGGGCGTCCTTTATGAAGGGGATTGCTTGCAACTTCTCCCATATTTCCGCAGGGAGACCATTGATACTGTATTTGCTGATCCCCCATTTAATCTTTCCAAAGAATACGGATCTCAGGTAAACGATGATCGTCCCGATGAGAATTACATTTCGTGGTGCAAGGAATGGCTGGATCACTGCATTCGAGTATTGAAACCTGGTGGGGCTCTTTTTCTTTATAATCTTCCGAAATGGAACATCATTCTGGGGAATTATTTGACCGAATCCGGGTTGACCTTTCGACATTGGATCGCCGTAAACATCAAACTTTCTTTGCCAATTCCTGGGAGGCTGTATCCTTCTCACTATAGCCTGCTGTATTTCACAAAGGGAAAGCCAAGGGTTTTCAGGAAGATTCGGACTCCAATAGAGGTTTGTCGTCATTGTGGCCGAGAACTCAAGGACTATGGTGGACACAGAGGGGCTATGAATCCGAGGGGGGTCAACCTGACAGATGTCTGGAATGACATTACGCCAGTGAGGCACTGGAAATTCAAGAGCCGGGAGAGATCTGTGAACCAATTATCTACAAAGCTGATTGAACGTACTGTTCAAATGTCTACTCAAGAATGCGATGTTGTGATGGATCCTCTTGGTGGTAGCGGAACAACTTACGATGTGTGCGAAAGGACTGGCCGTCACTGGATTGGCATTGAACTTGAACGCTGCGATGCAATTATTGAGAGGTTACAAACCGGAGACCTGAGCCCTCACAAGTCCGAAGATTACGTCGAAAGTTGAAATGAGAAACAATGTGCCCGTTTCGAAGGTTGCTGATGCCCTCTCAAAAGATTTAGCAGATCAGTTATTCCCTCCTGAACGACAACTCGTGCCCAATTTGGACGACGTTTACGAATTAAAACTTGCCTTCTATGAGAACCAGCTCCTTACCGATGAAGAACTTATTCGAAACGCCGCATACTTTGCCCGCATAGGTGACAGTTACACTCACCACTTCCTTATGTGCACCGGTAAATCGTTGAGATTGCCCACGCATTCATCCTCCAGGCTGAAGTCTTTTTTTCAGAAAAACGTATTCAGAACCGGCTATGCAACTCATGGCCTCTTTCCATACCGGGGAAAATTCCATCCTCAAATGATCAAAGGTCTCATGAATATTATGGGGCTCAAGCCTGGCGATATTGTATTGGACCCCATGATGGGTTCTGGCACTACATTGGTAGAGGCATGTTTGATGGGAATCAACTCGATCGGTGTGGATTCAAGTCCATTTTGCAGATTTATGACTCAGACGAAAATCGACGCACTTACAATGTCCTTGACTCGAGCTCGCAAGGCACTTGACAATTATAAGGAGGTATTTGCATATTTTCAAAAACAGGTTGGAAAACCGAATTGTGGTACCAAAACCCATAGAACCACAGCAACTAAACGCTTTATGACGGTTATGGAGCCAGCCGCTGAATATGTAACAAAGAAAGATAGAAGTCAGCTTACAAGTAAGGAGCGGGAAACCTCAGATACTTACAATTTCCTTTTACTGGCCTACCTCGACAGTGCCGGGTATTCCGAAAGAAGTGGCCGAAAGTTACCTTTAGATCAGTTCAAGGCCATACTTGAACGCTACCTATTTGTTACAGAAAAGATCCAGAATGTTCTGGCAGGGCTGGAATCGGATCTCGCTCATGCGGAAGCCCTAGAAGGCGACTCTAGGGCGCTTATGCTGGAGGATGCAAGTGTGGATGGTATCATTTTCTCTCCACCATATAGTTTCGCCATCGATTACCTCAGCAATGATTCCTTTCATTTGAATTTCCTTGGTGTGGAAACGGATAAACTTCGGGAGTGCACGATAGGTCTTCGCGGGCGAAAGCTGTCTGAGAAATTTGAGCTGTATCAAGAGGACATGGACAACGTACTCACAGAATGTGCACGCGTTCTGCGTCCAGGTCGAATATGTACTATTATTGTTGGGACGAATAACAACCAATTAGGCAAAGTCTTGGGGGTATCCCCCGAAAAGGTGCGAGGCCTTCATGAAATACTTGCCGACCTGGGTTCAAACCATGGTTTCGAACTGGTCAAAATGATGAGTCGACCCATCACGGGTATTTCCAATACAATGCGGCGGGAATACATTTTAATGCTCCGTCGGAACTAAAACATTACTCGATAGCCCTTCCATCAATTCCCTTTGGGATTCTTGGGACATCGAAACTTGTTGCATCATGCTCAACAACCACGATGCGCAATACACCTTCCTTAATTGGTATTGAACTCCAAAGAGGTAAGTAGGGTCTCAGCTCACCTATATTGCCAATTCGGTCTGTTAAAAATAGTTTTAGTTTGTCACTTGGAACAACCAGGAAACCACCGATAAGCCCGCCAGCCTGCATAGTCAAAAGTAGCTTATTGATTGCCCTATGGCTTGAAGAAATATTGCCTGTTTCCCATTCAAATCCTATGAATCCAGCACTGCATTTGAACAGGGCATCCAAGTCTCCTGGCTTGATAATCCCCCTTTCAAGAGGAGGCAACTTTTCAGTTAACCAGCCCAATTTTCTAAGAAACCTAATGCAAGGCATTTTGATAGGAACCACCCCGTTCCCTTCTCCTCGTTTCTTGCCGCTCTCCGGGTAGATTGTGAACTTCCCAGATCCATGGGGCCAATCTGTTGCATAAATTGCTTCTTGCACATGTTTACATACGATTTGCCATTCCTCGGATTGAGGAAAAGGACCCACTGAAAAAACATCATGTATTTCTACAATTTTCATGGCTAATAGTAAAAGAGATATCGTTATTTTTTCGAACGAGGAGCCGCAAAGCTCTGAATACGCTCAACTATTTCGGATGGCTCCACCTTTAATGCCTTGGCCAATTGAAAGATCGTCTGAAGCGAAGGGCTTTTCTTTCCTCGCTCAAGCTGACTTATATATGTGCGGTGATATCCGCTTTCGAAGCCAAGCTCTTCCTGAGATAACCCACGCTCTTTGCGGAGTTGGTGCAATACCTTACCAAAAAACTTCTCAATGGGCCTGTTTTCAGGCCTTCCTGGATTGTTCCTTTTCATCAGCTGGGAATTATGGTCGAATGAAGACTATAAGTCTACAGACTATAGTATGAATATTCTGATTTCAGTATTACCCGCCGGATAATTCCTCAGACTTTTTTGCAGAGAATATTGACCCGGAATCGGTTGATAGGGGAGATTGAGTAGATGAGAGGGAAGACGGGGGTTCTGTTTGATTCGCAATTCCTTGATTTTGCGCTAGCGTAGGGACTATCACATTCAGTTAGAAATGTTCACCAAGCCTGTCCATTTTACATATAGTAATAATAAGCCAGGAGACTTGTGAAAGGCTTTCTATTAATAGCAGCTCTCTATGAATTTTCATAAAAAAGGCTACTCGCAAGATATTGTGGTTGGCTATTCTTATGGTGTTTCTACATCTATCTGCGGCATCGTCTTAATATCCTATATTTCATCTGCGCCGTGAGATATAGCAGATACCCGAGATCTTTCTCCCTTTAATGCGGAATGGGCTTTCACTCTGGTAAAATCAGATTTTGTATTTTAAGAAAAGGGATCGTCAGATTTAATTGAAAATTCTACAATTAAAAAAAATCGTGTATTTCATATTTTCACAGCTTTCTGTATGTGTATGTCTTAACTGCTTTTCGGTAGAAGGATAATACTAATTTATCATAGCTTGTGATTCTTTTTGTTTGACTCACAAGCCTTATTTATCCATATTTATAATGTATTCAGCCACCAAGGCACAAAGACCCAAAGAGGAGATAAATATAAATTGAATAACGGAGCTATAATAAAGAATTCTATAGTCTTGGTGTCTTTGTGGCAAGATACCTGGGTAGTTACTTTATAATAAGAAAAGAAAAATATTGCCATTCACAGAGCTAAGACAAACGTCCAATTGCACTATTAGTCGCCTCACCCTTCCCAGCAGATGAACCACCGACATTTAGCTCCTGTTGAAGAGAAAGAAGATAATTTCACCCGGATAGCACATTTCTTATTTCCGGAGGCTCGCGTGTGTATGGCTATCAAGTTTCAACCGAATTTTTAAGAGCAAATTATGAAGCTTTGTCAAAATTGTGGTCAGCTGGTGGCCGAAGAGATCATCACTTGCCCCTCCTGCGGTAGCGAGGTTGTTGAAGGGAGGAAGTATATTGATGATTACCGGATCGAAAAGGTTCTCCATGAGGGCTATTCAAGCATCCTCTGCAAATGCAGGAAGGAGGGCATGGAAGAGCCTGTAATGATCCGCATCTTCACCTCCCAATCCGGAGTCGACGAAAAGATTGCAGAACGTCTTAAGCAGGAATTGGAGGAACTCAAGAAACTTCCCGAGGACTATTTTGTAAGGCATCTTGGCATCCTGAGATCTTCCGACGGTTTGTGGTACAGGGTCAGTGAATGGATTGACCCAGAAAACTGGGGTACTTTGTTAGCTTCCGGTCGCCTTCAGGACTACCGAGTAGCTTTTAAACTTTTTTACAGAATAGCCTCCATCCTTGAAGGCCTCCACCAGATCGGACACTTTATTCCCCATCTTATTCTAGCGAAGCTCCGCCTCAAACCGACGAGTTATGCATTTAATGGCTTAAGTGCCTAAAATGCCTAAAGTGAGCTAAAATGCCTAAAGTGAATAAGAATACTTGATATCTTTA
>JAFDHR010000499.1 GCA_019308645.1 Deltaproteobacteria bacterium | reverse complement strand
CAAGTTTTGGATTCGATACTTAATGAACGAAATATCCCCCATATCATCACATCTTATTATGACACAGCCTATGACGGGCTATACCAGACTCAGAAAGGATGGGGCTATATCAGTGCACCAGAGGCCCATGTAAAAGAGATACAAGAAATTATCTTTTCTCTAAGAGAAGAATCTAATCTTCCTGATGCTTTACGCTAAAAATTTTTTCTATGGCGACTGTATTTAATGAATATCATTTGCTAATAGTTCCGCCTCAGATAATGAAGCTCCCCGCAGCCCCGCTCTGGCGGGATCTCCACTACGCTCCGACAAGCTGCGGGGTATCAAAGCGGAATTGCGCCGAAGCTAACCCGCCTTCGCCCTAGCGGGCTTCGACGCGGTTCGCCCCGCCATTCATCCCTGCAGCACACGCGAGCTGCAGGGTATTCTGGCGAAGGCGAATAAACGATACTAACAACCAGATACTTAACGAATGGCTAATGACCAGGTACTTACGTATAAGAATATTGTCGTATAATCTCCCATTATATATGCGTATATATTATGAAAAGGAGCCATAAATGGAAGAAAGAAAAATAAGAATTCTGCTTGGAAAATTCGGAGAAGGCCATAAAGAAGCCGTGCTTGCCCTGGCAAGAAACTTCAGTGAAGTCGGCTTTGAGGTAATATTTACAGAATTGCAGGAACCAGATGCAATCATCAGGTCAGCGATACAGGAATCAGTGGATCACATTGGAATAACCACCCTACCTGGTACTGACATACAAGCGTTTGCTGAGATAAAAAGGCTTCTAAAAAAGGAAAATAGTGAGTATATAACAGTTACAGCAGGTGGTTTTTTGGATGAAAAGGAAATCCCTCTGATAGAAGAAATGGGTGTAATGAAATTTTTTCCAAAAGGCACATCTTTTGAGGAATTGATCGAGTGGTCTAAGGAAAATATCAGACACAAAAAATGAGCTCCTATTGTACGTGATCGTTAGTGTTATGAAAAAGAACATTCAGAAGTGTGCGGAGTGTGGGAAAATAGTTGCAAGTGAAAAAATAGTTATTATTGATAACAGGCCTCTCTGTCTGGCCTGTATATATGGACAAATAAAACCATTCGAAATTTATCCAATCGGGCAAGTCAGAAATGAGTTAAAAAGAAATGAAAAGGATTTTGGCCTAATTGGCCCAAAAGGTATATCCTGTATTGACCTAATTCCATCGCAGAAACGTTTTATGTACAAATTAGAAGAGGAAAAGTTCTTAACCGTTGTTTATTACTTGCATCAAACGAAATCCGTAAAATCGGTCTTTAAAAGAGGCCTTAATGGTAAGGAAGTTGGCGTTTTTGCATCCCGTACCCCACATAGACTATCTAAGATAGGGATCCAGGATGTTACATTGCTAAAGATTGAAGGAACAACCCTCTATGTTAAAGGACTGGATGCCATCAATGGCAGCCCTGTTCTTGATATAAAAATGAGGCGGGGTCCGTTGAATAACTAACCAACACTTATATATTCAAATGTACCAATAACATCTCTAAGTGATTGAAAGGCAAATATCCATATGAAGGAATGCAAGTGGTTTCCGGTATGTCCAATGAAGGAATTTTTTGAGAGAGGACAACTGCCTAAAAAATGGATCACAGAGTATTGTATAGGAGATTGGGAGTCCTGTAAAAGGTATTACATGGAAGAGAATGGTATATCACACCCAGACTGGATGTTACCAGACGGAACAATTGATGAGAGATTACACAACGCTTATAAAGAAATGATAGGATGAAGTGTGTTCGAATTGTTAACAAAGTGATAATAAACGGATACAGCTATTAATTGATTAAGCAGGAAAAAAATAATGGGATGGGATATTTTTAGACTCAAAAAGAAAAAAGACGAATCAGAAGACGATATCCAGCTTACTATAAAGGCAATCGAAAAATTTGCACCTAAAAAACATCTTCAGGAAAGGGAGATGTATTATTATCATTATAGACAAATGATCAAATACCTCAAACCATTGCTCGCTTTACTCATCTCTGTCTCAGATACAGATAAAAAAAAGGAAAATGAAGAGGCATTCATTCAAGGTCTTTTTATTAAACTCAAAGATTTCTATGATGTAAATGATCAATTATCAATAAAAGAAGCCATACAAGACTATAGTCTTAAAATTAAATTGCGTAAACTTCTAAAAATATTCTATGATGATACGTCATTATCTGGGGCAGA
>JAFDHR010000498.1 GCA_019308645.1 Deltaproteobacteria bacterium | reverse complement strand
CTTAAGGCCTATCTTAAGAGATATTATTCACAACTTTGCCCTGATTGCCAGAAGAGGATGGAGACAAATCCCTTAAGGGTGTTTGATTGCAAGGTGGAGACATGCAATCAGATAATAAAAGATGCTCCATCCATGCTTGATTTTTTATGTAATGAGTGCGCTGATCATTTTGATTCCGTTCGATCATATCTTAAGGAATTAAAATTGGATTTTGTTGTAAATTCTCATTTAATGAGGGGTCTTGATTATTATACAAGGACTACATTTGAGTTGCAGACAAAAGAGATGGGTGCCCAGAACGCTGTAGCTGGTGGAGGCAGATATGACAATTTGATGAAAGAGTTCAGTGGGCCAGATAGTCCAGCAATCGGATTTGCCATATGTGTAGAAAGGGTTGTTGAACTTTTAGAGGAAAATGCGGTCCAAAAAGAAGAGGGACCTGATATTTTTCTGGCTCCTCTGGGCAATGAGGCGGAAGACAAGGCATTTATCTGGTTGCAGGAGCTAAGAAAAAGAGGACTTAAATGTGATATGGAATACAGATCATTAGGCCTAAAGGCTCAAATGAGACATGCAGATCGACTAAACGCCCGTAAGGTGTTGATTGTAGGGGATAATGAACTCATTAAAGGCAAGGGTATTGTCAGAGATATGGTTTCTAAGGAACAGATAGAGATTCCCTTGGACAATATTGTTGATGAGCTTATAGGATTGTTCAATCGTTAAATAGTCGGTAACTACTTAGGTAACTTGCCACAAAGGCACCAAGGCACCAAGATTATAGAATTATTATTTATAATAGCCTTTTTATCCATAAAAAAACTCAGTTATTCAATTTATATTCATTATGTCTTTGGGTCTTAGTGTCTTTATGGCTGTATAGTTAAATAGTCGATCTTTTAACTCTTTGACTTTTTCACCAGGTAACTCACGTAACCATTTAGCTACTCAAAAAAACAGGGGAAAGAAGTTGAATATAGATACTATTAGAGATTGGAAAAGGACGAACAATTGTGGCAGCTTAAGAGGGGATGATATTGATCGGGATGTCGTTCTTATGGGGTGGGTCAACAGACGCAGAGATATGGGTAAATTGATATTTATTGACCTCAGAGATAGGTTTGGCTTGACCCAAATTGTTTTTGATGAGGCGATTGATAAGGTTAGTCATAAGAAGGCAGGTATCTTAAGGAACGAATGGGTTATAGGCGTGAAAGGTAAAGTTATGCCACGCCTGGCCGGTCAGGAAAACCCTGATATGCCTACCGGAGATATTGAGGTGAAGGTGAAGGAATTGAGGATTTTTAATGAAACAAATATTCCCCCATTTCAGGTTGATGGAAAAATCGACGCATCAGAGAATTTGCGCCTGAAATACAGATACCTGGAGCTTAGAAGGCCGGCTCTTTTTCATAACCTTGTTATGAGGCACAGAATAGCCTTATGTATAAGAAACTTTTTAAACAGTGCGGGATTCTTAGAAGTAGAGACTCCTTTTTTAACAAAAAGCACCCCAGAAGGGGCACGGGACTACCTTGTTCCAAGCAGGATTAGTAAAGGATCTTTTTATGCCTTACCCCAATCTCCGCAATTGTTTAAACAGCTCATAATGATGGCGGGTTTTGATCGCTATTTTCAAATTGTTAGATGCTTCCGGGATGAAGATCTAAGGGCGGATAGACAACCAGAATTTACTCAGGTTGATCTTGAATTGTCATTTGTAGATGAACGTGCTGTTATGGATGTTATTGAGGGAATGATGGCAGATTTATTTCCAAAAATTCTTGACCACTCGGTCTCAACACCCTTTCCAATAATTGAATATAATAAAGCAGTGAACCTATATGGCTCGGACAGACCAGATATCAGATTTGGCATGGAATTGATGGATCTCTCTGATCTTCTTAGGTCATCAGACTTCAGGGTCTTTAAGGAGGTGATAGAGCAAGGAGGGGTTGTGAAGGCAATAAATGTCGAGAAAGGAGCCGCTTTTTCTCGGAAGGAGCTGGATGAATTAAACTCCATTGTGCCCGATTCTGGAGCCAGGGGATTTTTCTGGGCTAAGGTTAAATCTGATGGCTGGCAATCAACCCTTAATAAATTTTTGGCCTCAGATATAAGGAGTGCAGTTGAACAGAGACTTGGTACAAAAGAGGGAGATCTTATTTTATTTGTGCCTGATAAGCTGCAAACAGCAAATGAAGCATTAGGGTTATTAAGGACTG
>JAFDHR010000497.1 GCA_019308645.1 Deltaproteobacteria bacterium | reverse complement strand
CTCGTCTGGTGGATTGTTCCCCCACCAATTATTTCTGGCGTCTATCTGAATCTTAGAGAAACTTTGAATTGCAAATGGATTATTAAGAAAATTGTTATAATGTATTCGAGGAGCTGACATTGCCTTACAGAATATTGCGCCTGTTCCCCTGTTTCTGATCAGGGTATTATACTCAATCTTTGGCGAGGAATCGTTTCCACACATGATACCGGACTGTGAATTATCACTGATAAGGCTATAGGTTATATCTGGTTTTCCATATTCGATAATAAGGCCATTGACACCATGTTGAAAACGGCAGAATTTAAAAAAGGAAGCAGTTTTTGTTTTTTTAATAGATTTGACTGCAAAATGATAATCACCGGCAGATGGAGAAAGACTGTTTGAGATAAAGCTTATAGGCCTATCTTTTGTGCCTTTGGCATAGACGCCAGCATCCTTTACCTCTATGCCACCGCTCCCTGGATTAAAACTGACAATTACCCCAGGTTGTATATATAAGATTGCGCCATTGTCTATATCTAACTTTTTTTCAACTACATATGGGCTATACGCCAGGATGAGATGGGAATTAGCCATTATAGAACCACCTAATGGACCGTGAAGCACTGATATAGCAAATGGCTTTCCATTTGGGGCCGGGCTATCAAGGGCTGAATCAACTATCACTTTCCCCCTTGTTCGAGAAAGAATTACTGTGGGGTCTGCGCTCCCCCACCAGTTATCTGATGCCGGTACAGGCTCTCCTTTTCGTGAGGTTACTACAGCCAAGCCATTATTGTCATGGATGTTGTTACCTATAACCTTAGGCTTGCCAAAGGCTACATTTATGCCATCACCACTGCATCCCACAATGCTATTGGCCTGAATGAGAGGGTTTCCCCCGTCACAGAAAATACCATGCCTCCCATTTGCTTTAATAGTATTACCAGTGATCACAGGTGATGATGCCTCAGATACAATTATACCTGAATCAGTGTTGCTATGGATATAATTTTCGATTACCTGTGGTGTGGAAAAAGACCCTTTAATCAAAATTCCAGTTTCATTTTTACTAAATTCAATGTCGTTCACAAATGGTGATGAAGAGAGGATTGTCAAACCTACCAATGCATTTTTTACCTGGCAAAAAGAGACATGGCTTTTATCATTCTTTACCCTATCAAATATAATTCCGGCCCATTGTCCACCCTTAAAACCATTAAAGATAATTATTCCTTCCTTATCCCCGACGGCCTGTAACTGCCCCTGTATTATAATGGAACCACCCTTTGATTCTAATCTGGTTCCAGGCTCTATCACCAGGGTTGCCTTTGGCCTGACATAAATATCATTCTCAATAACATAAGGAGATGCACCTGCATACCAGACAGTATCCTTTAGTATTTCCCCTGATAGCAAGGTTGGCCCGGGTGGGATAGCCATGCCCTTAATAGAAGTGCTCAATGAGCTTTCATTTCCTGCCTTGTCTAAAGCTGAGACCTTATAATAAAATGGATTATAGTTATCAATGCCTGCATCAGTAGTCTTATTAAACTCGGTGGAAAGTATTGATTCGTAACCAGTCAATGGAGTCTGGCTTCGATAGACCCTGTATTGAGCAAGATCCTCCTCCTTGTTTGTGTCCCACTTTAGCACGACTTCGTGGTCATGCCCCATCGAGGAGAGGCATGTTGGGATATTCGGTGGTGTGGTATCAATAATAATGGCGCCCATTACGTCCATCCATTTAGCAGTATTACCCCTTTCATCTGTAAGGTAACCAGTGATTATGGCCTCATGAGCGTTGTCGCCAGGCCGCACCTGATATTTGGTCTCGTAGAAACCGCTCTGGATCTCCTTCATCTCTATTCCCTGTTTAAAATCACCAATATCAAAGGAGGCTGCAAGATGGGGATCTCCTTCTATCACTACCTTTATAATATCACCTGCCTTCTTTGGAAATCCAACAGCGTCGTGAACCAGCATTTTAATGGTAGGAGGTATCGATGCCTCAGCAACAGTAGGACCAGGGATAGTTTTAACCATATCCCTGAAAAGATCATCACTGGTTCTCAAAAGTTCTATCTGTCTTATATTCGCCGCTGTGGAAATGGCAGTAATTATTAGGCCTATAGGTGTAGTGGGCACTCCTCCCTGATGTTTGCTTTGAACATGCTGCCCGCTCCATAAAAATTCATTTGCCTTTGTATCTACCATTTTAACTGCGGCACCTACAGAAACCTTG
>JAFDHR010000496.1 GCA_019308645.1 Deltaproteobacteria bacterium | reverse complement strand
AAGGGTAACTGAATATTCCCTGCGCATTGCCGAGAAGCTCAATTTGCCGAGGAAGGAAATTGAGATGCTCAAATTCTGCGGGCCGCTTCACGACATTGGCAAGGTTGGAACTGATGAAAATATCCTTCGTAGACCCTCGAAGCTCACTGAAGGGGAATATAAAATTATCAAAGAACATCCTGTAACGGGTGAAAATATAATCAAACATATTAAATTTTTAAAAGAAGGACTACCTGTAATTCGTCATCATCACGAGCGGTATGACGGGAAGGGCTATCCCGATGGACTTAAGGGAAAGAACATTCCCCTTCTGGCAAGAATTCTCGCTGTCGCTGATGCTTTTGATGCTATGACATCGGATCGTCCCTATCGAAAGGCATTTTCTTATCAGGAGGCAATTACGAAACTCAAGGAAGGCTCGGGCACTCAATTTGACCCGGAAATTGTGAAGGTCGCAGTTGACATTTTTAGAATAATTACTAAAATAGAGTTGTAAAATAAGGTGGGTTGACCAAAGTTTGGGTTATTCAATAAATAGTTAGATAGTCGAAAAGGCAAACTATTCAAAAGAATAGGGCGCAAAATCACAGACCTGAAGGGGTGGCTGGATTGCCGAAACTATCTATAAGTAAAATCATTTTTTTATATATTGTAAAGAGCGTTAAGCCAGGCATAAAGCTCGTGTGCCTGGCTTTTTTATTTTATTAGTAGCCGCAATTTTCAGGTTGCGTAAGTAAGCGCAGGCTAATTTACCCTCACCTTAATCCGGGGGCATACACTCCCCTTTAGGGGGAGGAAAAATGGAAAGGAATGGTTGGCCTGCGACTACCAACCTTCTTAAGAGGTAACTATGTCAAAGAAGCCTAATATCCTGATTGTGGGTAACGAGGTAAACACAATTAAACTTATAAATAATTCGTTAAGTGAAGAAAACTACCTCTTCAGCCTATTTCAAAGTGCACGTAAAGCATTGCAGAAGCTGAAAGAAGGAAACTTTGAGTTGGTCATCTCCGAATATAGAATGCCGGATATGGAGGGATTAGAATTTCTTAAGGAAATAAGAAAGATAAACCCAAAGATAAAGGTAATCATCCTTGCTGATTTCAGTAATGTTGAGGCTATTCTGGAAGCAATACAAGAAGGCGCATACGATTATCTTAAGAAGCCGTTCATTGAAGATGAATTGAAAATATTGATTCGCAGAGCACTTCAGGAAAACGACCAATTTAATGAAGGTGAAATTTTTGGGAAAGAGCCGATAAAGGGAAAATCTAACAAACTCATTGGTAGAAGCCTTAAAATGAAGAAAATATTTAATCGCGTTCGAGACATAGCTAAGACTGATCTTACTGTTCTAATCCAGGGAGAGACGGGCACAGGTAAGGAATTAATTGCCTCAACCATCCACAACCTAAGTCACAGAAGAAATAAATCTTTTCTTCGTGTAAATTGCGCTGCACTTTCCGATTCCCTACTGGAAAGTGAGCTTTTTGGTCATGAAAAAGGTGCCTTTACCGGAGCTACCAACACTAAACATGGTTTATTCTCTGCTGCTGATGAAGGCAGTCTTCTTCTGGATGAAATATCTGAGGCTAACGTCGGTCTTCAGGCAAAGCTATTGCGAGTGGTGGAAAACAAAGAGTTCATACGAGTCGGGGGTACAAAACCCATAAAAATAGATGTCCGATTAATTGTCTCCACCAACAGAGATCTTAAAAAGTACGTTAAACAGGGAAAATTTCGCCAAGACCTGTATTATCGTTTAAATGTCTTTCCCATATTCATTCCTCCTTTAAGAGAGCGAGTGGAGGATATTCCTCTACTTATTAATTATTTTTTACAAAATGAGGTCTCATATTCAAGCAAAAAGAATATATCTCCCGAAGTTCTTGATTGTCTTTTAAATTATAAATGGCCGGGGAATGTGCGTGAACTTAAAAACGTAATATCCCAAGCGGTTGTTTTATGTGGAAATTCAAGAAAGATAACCCTCAAGCACCTACCTGAACATATCCGAGAATCGAAAGAAGTTTCCTTGACAGGACCATTTGCTGAAGACATATCTTTTAAAGAGGCCAGGAAAAGAGCTATTGAATTCTTCGAAAAGAAATATCTCCAAAACCTTCTTTATAAAAACAATGGCAATGTCTCAGAGTCCTCAAGATTAGCCAAATTAAGCCGACCTTACCTTCATCAGATGATAAAGAAATATAAAATCGATCCTGGGAG
>JAFDHR010000495.1 GCA_019308645.1 Deltaproteobacteria bacterium | reverse complement strand
CGGTATTTGAAACTAATGGGGAGAGACCCAAAAGAAATGATTTTATTTTTCCTCCATAGCCAGCAAATTTATCAATAATAGTGTATCTGGAGATTTTTCCCTTAAGCGCATCTAGAATATTTTTCGTAACACCTTTTAACTCCCTTGCTCTTAGAATTAATTTATTACCCAGTTCTCCTGACCGACATTTAGCCTCTATATCAGCATTATCTCCTTTAAGTGTTATTGCGAGATCTCTAATTTTGGATAGTAAGGTATCTGGCTTCAGTGTTTCAGGAAACTTCCCCGGAAATTTTTTCTTAAGGAGTGCGATATTATTTTCGAATTTTTCGAGATTCTCCTCTATGTTCCTTGAAAATCTCTTAAGCATCCGTCCTTCACATACAAATTCAGCAGCACCGGTTAGGATAATAGCAATATCCTGGATAGCCTTAATTGTTTTTTCAGTCTCCTGTGGGTTAATTTCTGGCATTGTTTACCTCATTTAAAATTTAATCGTAAATATTCAGCCACGAATGCACACAAATACACACAAATGAAAATGAGATTCTATTGGCTTGCGTTTAACAATTATCTTGAATTTGTCGAAAGAAAAACTTGCATATAAAAGAATTGTTAAATAATTCTTCGTGATAATTTGTGGCTAAATAGTACCATTTAATCAAAAATGAGATCTTTACTAATTACCATACCTTGAGGGACACAAACCTTCCTTGATGAAGGACTGATAATATTCACATCCCCTTTTACAACAATTCCCCTATCAAAGGAAACATTTCCCTTAATGCTAAGTGACTTGCAATCAATCAGTGAAGGAATCCCATGGGGAAATCTTTCTTTTAACTGGTCAACCTTTTTATAGTACTTATCATCCAGATCTATTTTTACCGTTCCAAATCTTCTTTTCGGATTTTGGATAATTTTAGCCTCTTGAGTCATCACATAGCAATCAGACCAGAGGGCAAGGAGATCCTGGCACTTTTTAACAGGGAAAAATCTTGCCCTTGGTACTCTTATAGCTGTAGCCTTTTTAAAAACAGAGATAGCTGATCCCATAGCCGTTTCAATCTGGTAAACCTCCGGTGAGGATTCATCCTTTGGATCAATTCTTTTGGGATTAATAATCATAGGAAGCCCAAGGCTATTATTAGTTTTATCGAGCTGTTTTTTTAAAGATAGAAGATTCACCCATATGTTGTTGGTATTAAAGTATCTGTATACATTTATGTCCTGGAATTCTCTTATTTCTTCCTCTGGACATTGGGCTATCTCTCTGAGTATGAGTCCGCCCCTCTTCAGGCGGGCCAAGTGCCCACCTTTGATGTCTGCGTCCGTTTTTTCTGCAACCTCAATCATAAACGGGAAATTGTGTGAGGCAAGGTAGCCAAGTATTGCCTCATCCATTATTCCCCCAAGATTATCAGAGTTGGATATAAAGGCGTACTTATAGCCTTTACGAAGCAGTGTATTTAGCATACCAGAGGTGATCAAGGCAAAATAAATATCTCCATGGCCCGGAGGATTCCACTCACAACCTGGGTCCACAGCCCAGACTCCAGGGCTTAGGTTTTCTTTTAGGACCTTTGGAAACTTGTGCTGTAAAAAGGATAGGGGAATATCAGAGGCCAGATTCGGATATCTATTAAGAAATTTTTTACTATCCTGATCTGTTTTAAAGCTATTCATAAGCACAAGAGGGATGTTTACTTTATATTTCTCCCTATAGCTTAAAATCTGCTGTGCAATAATATCAAGGAAAGTTAATCCATTCTTTACTTCAATGAGGGATTTGGCCTTTGATAGGCCCATACTTGTTCCGAGACCACCATTCAACTTAATTATTACTGTTTCTTTAATTACAAGACGCCCTTCTTTGGCAAATCCACCTAACATTTCCATACCGGCTATATCATTTTTTTCAATCGGAACAATATCCTCCCTTGATATCAATCCCCTTTCTCCTTTTATAAGCTTTTCATAATAAAACTTGAAGGTATCGATAATGAGGGGGGGGAGTCCCTCGTCAAGCATCTTTTTTGCAAAGGGAAGAAATTTTTTCTTTAGTTTTGAAGTTTGGATTTCAGTTTGCATAAACTTTTTTCCAGTAACATTTCTTATGAACACTCATGGCCTTTCGGCCACAGCGAAGGATGAAAGTAGTTGGGTGGTCAAATGGTTAAGTGGTTGAGTAGTAAAGGAGTTAATTTTAGGCACTTTAGGCACTTAAGCT
>JAFDHR010000036.1 GCA_019308645.1 Deltaproteobacteria bacterium | reverse complement strand
GACAATTGATTATAAAATGTAAATGCCTTGCCTGTAATAACAGAAAATAGCAGGTTCCGCTGGAATTAATTGGTCTAATCAAATAGCCCTAAAAAATCGCTGATTTATCGGGACCTACCGACTCGGCTTTGTGAGGGCATGATAAAAAAAGACATCCCCATGCTCACTCACCAGGTAACCTCAAAGAGCTAAAATGTTACTAAAAATCTTACAAATAACTATGTTTCCTGTGTTGCCCGCCAGAACAGGACAAATGTGGCAGCCCCCAAAACCATGTTCGGTATCCACATAGCTATAACAGGGTTTAATGTGCCTGTTTCTCCTAAGCTATCTGCTGCTGATAGCAGAATATAGTAAACAACAAAAATTACAATACTCAGGGCAATCCCCCACGATCTTCTTTGTGCCCTCATCATTAGTCCAAGAGGGAAACCAATAAGGCCCAAAAGCAAACACGCAAAAGGAATGGAAAATTTCCGCTGCAATTCTATAGCCAGAATATTGTATTTCACGGTTGCTTTTTTTGTCTTTTTAAGGTGAGCCCTGAGCTCAGAGATGGACATCTCCTTTTCACCCTTCATCCGTGAAGAGAATCTCCGCATTATATCTTCAAGCTCTATACGTAAGTCATAGGATGTAAATTGCAGTTTTCTAGATGAATCTAAATCCTTGCTTACCATAAAACTAGATCCATCGATTAGATGCAAATTGATGGACATCTTTTTTGGATCAGATATTATCCTCCCTTTCCGTGCAATAATAGTGTTAGAAATGCTCGGATCCCTCTCATCAAATATAAAAACGCCTTCCATTGTTTGGTCATGAGAAGATATATGATTCGCATAGAGTACTATATTGGGAATGTTGTCATTAAATACACCCTGTTTTATTCCAATGCTTGTATTCGATTGGGCTATCTCAAAAAGGAGCCTTGACATAGAATGATTACCAATAGGAAAGAGATAGATTGCTATAAATGAGGCTAAAAGATAGCTAAGAATAGAAAAGGTGACTACCGGAGGAAGTATCTGGTATAGGCTGATTCCACATGACTTTAAGGCAATTATCTCATTGTCCTCATTAAGCCTCGAGAAGGCAATAAGAGAGCCCAAAAGGGTGGCCATGGGTAATGTAAAAAAAAGAACATAGGGAATAGTATATACTATTATTAGCAGAACTTGTGAGATGTCTGTTCCATGATTCACCATCCATTCAGTCAATTTTAATACCCTGCCAGCAAGCACAAGAAAGGTAAATAAAATAAGGCCGGTTATAAAAGTGGGGACCATCTCCTTGAAGATATATATATTGATAATTTTTTTCATGGGTTTCTTGTGAGAGCAACTCTTTCTTTTGACCTAATCAATTTTTGTGACTCAGGTTCAGGGTTCAAAGGTTCAAAGTTTAAGGTTAAAGATTAAAGAGCGACCAACCATGAACCATAAACGGTAAACGTGATAACCCCCTAAGAAACTAAATTTAAAATTAGGAATTAGCAATTACAAATCAGCAATTAAAATAGTCGGTTATGAAACTCTTATGTAACTTATAAGCTTCTCCCATTTATAACCCTGGAGCGCCATTCGGCCTTGAGCTCATGGCCGATAGGAAGCGTCGGGGTCAATTGCTGAGTAGTTACCAGTATTTTTATTATATCTTTAAAAAAATAGTAGGTCAATACTCAACTCCGGGCACTCGCTCTAAACAAATGCAATGAAGTTTCAAGCACAATTGGAATTAATCTCGATGTCCGTCTTAACAAAGTTTAATGTCTATTCATCTGGATTCATCACGGCATCAGGATAACGGGCAGATCATTTTCAGAAAACCTTAAGCCAGGCCTGCAAATTATTTTTTTACGAATTTTCCAAATCTTCAGGCCAGGAAAACGCCGGCAATTAGCCCTGAACAAAAAGTTCCTCAAAGTGGGCTTGTAAACAGAATGTGCAGCTCAATGACTAAGCCACATTGCACTTCTGGCCTTTAAAAACGGACTAAAACTTAATTTTCTTATAGTTTTAGGTAGGAAAATTCCAAAACTGGCAATATTGAAGTTGACTTAATAGAAGAAAGATGGTGTACTTAAACAAATTTATTTGTAGAATAAACTATCCCGCCGCAAGCGGCGGGATATCAAAATAAGTGTTTTTATCTTTTTTTAGCGCAGCAAGCTGCGGGGAATTAAACCCTACAGATTTCGCATTGTCCTTCAAGTGATTAGGGTAATCCGTGTAATCTGCGAAATCTGTGGATTAAAATTATCTTTATTGCCTTTTGGCGGATATTAACAGGGGATAAGATATAAAAGGCGAAAGGAAGGTGCAAAATGTATATTGAGCCACAAAAAACCATCAATCAAGTTTCCAGGGACATAGGGAAACATAAAAAACTTGCTTTAAAAAATTTAAACTGGCTTCTTGAGAGTATGCACCCGTATTTTTTCATCACCTTTGGGCCTGAAAAAGATGCCCTCTTGAATCTAATCATGAACCTGCAAACCCTGGGTGAAAACCATCAGGTTGTTTTAAGGGACACTGATGAAAAGCTTATTATAGCTACCATAAATAAACCAGGTACCCTATTCAAGACCCTGGATTCCATAAAGGACAAAGAGATTATCTATTCAGAAATGATCCATTCCAACACTTTTCTGCCGGGCCAGGAAGGCGAGCTTGAGCTGCAGAAATTCCATTTTCGAACTGATAAAGAAAGGTTGGAATCAACACCAATTTTTCGAGGTAAAGGCCTCATCCGAAAAAATATTCAGGAACATTACCCGGAATTTAAGTTTAAGGAATTCGACACCATTCTCCAATGCTTAATGACTAATAATAGAGATTATGTGCTACTTTCACCTGCACTGAGGGTTGCCAGGGCAATGTGGCTTTTCCAGTCGGCAATCCGCCAGGGTGGCATCTTTCTGGATGTTGAGCCCACGAAAAACGAAAAAGGTCGGGAAGAGACAAGGCTCATTTTTTCGGTTATCAATCCCCTGGCTGCGGGATACCTCAAGGAAATCGTAGAAATCTTTTACAGGTTAAACATTGCCACCCAGAGGAATTATGCAGTAGAGGTGGAAGATGAAGAAGGGCAGTTAGTGACTATTCTATCGGCATATATCACCACAAGGGACGGTAAGCCTATACAAAAAGATACGCCCATATTTTCATCTTTAGAATCTGAACTTTATAACACAAAGGTAATAAACATACAGGACAGGACATATTATGAACTGGTTACAGGTAAAGTTTTGACAGGACCGGAGGGGAGCCTTTTAAGCGCCATCATTACATTTGTTCATACCAACATGGCGCATAGCTCTCCCTATCGATTTGATTGGGATGAAACCCAGGATGCATTTTTTAGTCATTTACAGCTTACACGAAAAATGCTGCAGCTGTTTGAAACAAAATTCAAGACGGATTCTGGAAAGCCCGTGTATGAGGAAATGTTGGAAAGGGAATGCGAGAGACTACAGTCCATAATTGACGAATACAATACAGGCCATGTGATCCTGGATGAAACCAGGAGGATAATGTTCAGTGTTGCGCTTCTTTTTATCCAATATACGCTTAAGACAAACTTTTTTGTTACATACAAGAAAGCCCTTTCCTTCCGGTTGGATCGCGGTTATATGGCGCAATTACCTCAAGAAATAAGGTCCAATTTGCCCCCTGCTTTGCCATTCAGGATTACCTTTTTCTACCATCGCCATGGGTCCGGCTATCATTTTGGTTTTTCCGATATTGCAAGGGGTGGTTTTAGAACCGTCATCACAAGGACAAAAGATGATTTTGAGTCAGCTATGAATACCATATTTAAGGAGGCAATGGTCCTGGCCCATACCCAGCATCTGAAAAATAAGGATATATACCAAGGAGGATCTAAACTGGCCATTGTCATGCGGGCCTTTGATTTGAAAGAACAGGACAGGGTAGTAAATCGCCTTTACAACCTTCAGAGGGGAATTATAAATGCATTTCTGGACATATTTGTTACTCACAGCGGGAAACCTGTAGATCCCAAGGTAGTCGATTACTATGGGGAAGATGAGCCTATTGAGCTGGGACCCGATGAAAACATGCATGACTCCATGATTGAATACATGGCGGAACGCGCCAAAAAACGGGGATACATCCTCGGGGGCGGCATCATCTCCAGCAAGAAGATCGGAATCAACCACAAGGCATACGGCGTCACCTCCCTTGGTGTGTTGAAATTTGTAGAGCGGGCACTGAAGGAGCTCGGGATTGATGCCCGGTCAGATCCCTTCAGCGTAAAGCTCACGGGTGGGCCTACTGGGGATGTTGCAGGAAACGAGATAAAGCTGCTACTGGCCCAATGTCCATCGGTTCAAATCACTTCCATCACCGATGCTTCTGGGGTTATCTATGATCCGAGCGGCATCGAGAAGGAAGAGCTTGGCAGCCTGATTCATAAACACGATATAGATAAATTTTCACCAGACCATCTCAACAAGGGCGGTTTTATCCTCTACTCTCGAGAGCAAAAGAGGGAAGGCCTTGTAGATCTCTTTAAAAAAGTTCTGCGAGACAAAGATGGCCTTAAAGAAGAGTGGGTATCGTCAGATGAGTTTCACGGGGAGTTTGAAGGCCTTATATTCTCTCATGTTACTGATGTGTTCATACCATGCGGAGGTCGTCCTGAAACTATCCACGATGGCAACTGGGAAAAACTCTTTGACAGTAACCAAAATCCAACTGCCCGGGTAATAATAGAAGGAGCTAATTCATTTATTTCCCCAAGCGCCCGCGAAAAGATACAGAAAAAGGGCATTCCAATACTGAAGGATTCCTCGGCAAACAAATGTGGCGTTATTTGTTCCTCGTACGAGATTCTTGGGGGGCTCCTAATGAAAGATAGCGAATTTCTGCACTGTAAGGACGATTATGTGAGGGATGTGCTTACAATCCTCGAGAAACGGGCAGTAGATGAGGTAGAAACAATTTTTAATCGGCATAAAGAATCTCGTGGGAATTTACTATATACAGAAATCAGCAACGAAATAAGTTATAAGATTAATGAGTTAACAGATAAAATTTATGACTATCTTATTGAACATCCTGATAAGATAGAAAAACCATATTACTCCAGAATTCTTCTATTGCACCTTCCTGATTTTATTCAGAAGAGGAAAAAATTTAGAGATAGGGTAAAATACTTACCTTTAAAATACAGGGCTGCTATTATTTCTACAGAGATTGCTACTCAAAGTATTTACCAGGGTGGGTTTGAGGCTTCTTTTGAAGAAAAGTTAGAGCAATTCGCAAGGCATTACTGCAGGTAACAAAAAATGGGTTTACAGCGGCCGAATAATTAAACAAGATATTCTGGAAAAGTGGATGAGTAGATGATATTAATAATCGACTTTGGCTCCCAGTACAACCAGCTCATTGCCAGGAGGGTGAGAGAGCAGCATGTTTACTGCCAGATAGAGCCTCCAGACATTGAATTGTCTAAAATTAGCTCCTTGGCCCCTGAAGGTATAATACTCTCAGGAGGACCGGCAAGTATATATGAAAAAAACAGTCCCAAAATAGACCCACAGATCTTCAATCTAAACATCCCCATACTTGGTATATGTTACGGCATGCAGTATATGATAGGTAGCCTGGGTGGTAAGGTCGATAGTGCCCGAAGAAGAGAATATGGCCTTGCTGAGCTACATATATCTGACCAAAAAGGTGTTTTTTATGGAACTAATACAATAACACCTTGCTGGATGAGCCATGGGGATTCTATTTCTGGTTTGCCATATGGATTTAACGTAACGGCCTCCACAGAAAATACCAAAATAGCTGCCGTTGAAAATAGTCAAAAGAAACTTTATGGCCTGCAATTCCACCCGGAGGTCATTCATACACCCGAGGGAAAGAAAATATTAAAAAACTTTCTCTTCAGTATATGTGGCTGTAAAAAGACATGGACAATGAAAACCTTTATCAAAAAAACGATAGATGAGATAAAAGGGGAAGTTGGAGAAAGAAAAGTCATTTTAGGATTAAGTGGCGGTGTAGATTCCTCAGTTGCGGCTGTTCTTCTCAACAGGGCTATTGATAAACAATTGAGCTGTATCTTTGTAGACAACGGCCTTTTAAGAAAAGATGAAGGAGAAAGGGTTAAAGGTTTATTCAAACGCCATTTTAGGATCAGCCTTAGATTCATCAATGCCAGAAAAAAGTTCCTGGAACCACTCAGAGGTGTTGTGGACCCTGAAAGGAAAAGGCGGATCATAGGGAGAACCTTCATTAGAGTATTTGAAGATGAGGCTGTAAAGATCAAGGATGTTGGCTTTTTAGCGCAGGGGACCCTCTATCCGGACCTGATTGAATCCAGGTCTGCTTTTGGAGGGCCGTCAGCAGTTATCAAATCCCATCATAATGTCGGAGGGCTCCCTAAAAAGATGCGCCTTAGTCTTATTGAGCCTCTAAAGCATCTCTTCAAGGATGAGGTCAGGCTTTTAGGTAAAGAACTTGGACTGCCTGATGATATAATACTTCGCCATCCCTTCCCAGGCCCTGGGCTGGCAGTACGAATTATTGGAGAGGTAACGCCACGGCGTCTGTCTATTGTACGACAGGCAGATGATATTTTGATAACAGAAATTAAAAAAAACAACTATTATAGAAAAGTATGGCAATCTTTTGCCATACTTTTGCCTCTAAAAAGTGTGGGGATTATGGGGGATAAACGGACCTATGAACATAGTGTTGTTATAAGGGCTGTAACGAGCCTTGATGCTATGACTGCAGATTGGGCCAGGCTTCCCCATGCACTGCTGGGCAGGATTTCAAACCGGATTATCAATGAGGTCAGGGGTGTTAATAGGGTAACCTATGATATCAGCTCAAAACCGCCGAGCACAATAGAGTGGGATTAAGGCTTATGATTGCCATTATTGATTATAAGGCTGGAAATCTTACAAGTGTTGCCCGGGCCATAAACCATCTTGGATTTGAATGCCAGATTACTCATGACATAAAGAAGATATTAAATGCTGATAGAGTTATTTTCCCGGATGTTGGCTCTGCAGGTCAGGCCATGCAGGATTTAAAAAGAACGGGACTTGATCGAACACTACATACTATCTTTGAATCTGGAAAACCATTTTTAGGAATTTGCCTGGGCACCCAGATAATTCTGGAAGAGAGTGAGGAAAATAACACAACCTGCCTTGGATTGCTTTCCGGCACGGTAAAACGATTTCCTATGCCGCTCCTCTCAGATGCTGGCGAAAAGCTTAAAGTACCCCATATGGGTTGGAATCACATAAAACTTAAAAGGCTCCACCCGCTCTTTAAAGGTGTTGGCCCAGAAAGTGAGTTTTATTTTGTTCACAGCTATTTTCCGGCCCCCAGAGACATAGAGACAATCATTGGCACAACTAATTATGGGGTTACCTTTCCCAGTGTAATAAGTAACAGAAACCTGCTTGCAGTACAGTTTCATCCAGAAAAGAGTGGGCCCTCAGGCTTGACCATCCTTAAGAATTTCTGCTTATGGGACGGTAAGGATAATAAATAGCCCCAAATACTATTGATCCAGTAGATTTATCCAATTCTCAGGAATAAACATCCAGAAACCAAATTTTCGCCTCGAATATCAAGAAATCTCAAACTGTGCCTATCTGCACGAAGAAACAGGTATGCAGTCTGGCTTGAATCAAAACTCATTAAATCAATGCCGCTATCACACTGGCATGTTTGTTCGCTGCCTTTTGGTTTCGTATAACGGCTTCCCTTGCCCGGCTACTATAAGCCTTCAAGGTCTCAGGATGCCTGAGAAACCATACCACCTTTTCTGCCAACATTTCAGGGCTCGAAACAGCTATACCTGCACCAACTTCCTCTAACAGTGTCTTTGCATCCAGGAAATTCTCCATGGAAGGTCCATAAAAGACGACCTTACCCCACACTGCCGCCTCTAGGGGATTCTGTCCACCCAGTGGAACAAGGCTTGCTCCACAAAACACGACAGTTCCAATACTATAAAGCTTAAAGAGTTCTCCAAAGGTGTTAATGATTACGACCTGCTCTGTGCGCTTTGGTGCTCCACCATCGATTTCACTCCAGAGCTGATACCGAAAGCCCCGTCTTTCAAGCAGAGATCTAATCTCGGCTGTTCGCTCTATATGTCTAGGTGCAATGATCAGAGCTGTGTCAGGAAATTCTTTAATAATCTTTTCATAGGCATCCAGCACCATTTCTTCCTCGCCCCCACGTGTGCTTCCTGCAACAAATACTCGAGATGAGGCCTCAAGATTCAATATCTTCTGCATCTGTGTTTCCATAGCAGGATCTGCAAGACTTGCAAGGAGATCATATTTGGCGTTGCCATTTATTTCGATTTTGCTTGGATCAGCTCCCATTGACCTGATACGGGTACTGTCTTCTTCGGAAATCATACTAAAGGCATCCACATTTCTTAAGACCCCACAAAAAAAGGGCCGGAACTTGAGATAAGTCCTGATCGATCTCACAGAGATTCTCCCATTAATCAGGGCGGTTTTGACTCCCATCCGATGAGCTTCGGTAATCCACGCAGGCCATATTTCAGTCTCCATAAATACTAAAACATCAGGATGCACACGGGAAAGTGCTTTGCGTACTGAGCCAATAAAATCTACTGGCGCATAAACAACGGGAATATCCTCTCCGAATGTCTCTGTTGCCAGTTCACGGCCGTGTTTTGTGGTTGTTGAAACAATGACTGAACAGGCGGGTAGGATCTGCCTGAGAGCCTTAATAATGGAGACCGCCACCTTGATCTCCCCGAGGGAAACGGCATGAATCCAGACACGAGGTGATCCCGAAAGGGTTTGCACAAGTTTTGGGGGTATACGCCCTAAACGTTCTTTCAGGTTTTCGCTATGTCGTCCGCTCAGGCGTGTATACACCCAAAACGGCGGAAGACAAGACAGAAACAGGCTGCTGGTAAGGAGAGTGTATGCTCCGTAAAGAATGTTCATGACTTTATTCCCATAAAAAGGCTCTCATCCACCCAGAGGAAACAGGTCTGTTTTTTCACGAGCTCAATGTTGCGGCATCCCTGATGCTCTGAAAAAGGAATATTTGACACATTTTTTTCGAGGGTAGCTTTAAACATCAATCAGATTTTTTAGAAACCTGCTAAAAAAGTCAAGGGAAAAGCAAGCCAAAAAATTCCTCCTAAATAGAAAATTACTATTTTACAAAGAAAACGCTTTTCAAAAGGATTGCGATTCTGAACAAATTAAGATATAAAAAATGATAGGTACGCAACACCTGGTTAAGCTTCTAAGATATAAAAAGGGATGTAAGCATGAAAAATGAGGAGCAAAAACTTGTAACAATTGGCGGCGGAAGTGGTCAATTCGCACTCC
This sequence comes from Deltaproteobacteria bacterium, assembly GCA_019308645.1. The sequence goes on along the minus strand of JAFDHR010000036.1, from coordinate 10,110 downwards.
TCTCTGGCTTGAGAGATCTGGATGGAATTAAGATTACTGCAGTGGTTTCGATGGTTGACAGTGGCGGGAGCACTGGCAGGTTACGCGATGAACTCGGCATCCTGCCTCCTGGTGATGTGCTGAAATGCATTCTTGCACTTTCGCCACATCACGATATTGCACGAATACTTTTTCTGAAACGGTTTACCAAAAACAGGCGTCTCCAGGGGCACAATGCAGGCAACATGCTCCTTACAATGCTTTCACAATATACGGGCAGCTTTCCTACCGGTGTACAGGCGCTTGCTGAAATTCTAGAGGATAAGGGAACGATTTTACCCGTTACCATTGATAGGGCAACGCTTGTTGCTGAGCTTACAGATGGAAGCCATATTTATGGAGAAACAGCAATTGACATACCTCGAGGCACACAACGTGAAAAAATCCGGAATGTTTTTCTCGTTCCTCATCACAGTGATTCGATTTCAGTTTACCCCCCTGTAATTAAGGCAATTAACAGCGCGGACTATGTCATTATTGGGCCTGGCGACCTGTTTACAAGCATTATTCCAAACCTTATTGTTCCGGGCGTTAAAGAAGCACTCCAGGAGACAAACGGAAAAATTTTATATATTATCAATATCATGAGTAAGTTCGATGAAACCCATAATTTCTCTGGACTTGATTTCGTTAGAAAGCTTGAGGAATCGATTGAGCGGCAAGTTGACGGAATAATATATAATGCAGAAAAACCTGATAAAAAGCTCGTAGAGCAATACATGGAACAAAAAGCGGAGTTTGTTGAAATTGATGAGACTGATGGCTGGTGGGGAAATCGAACAATTTATGCATCCAATATGCTCGATATTGCTGGCAGTATTGTGCGGCATGACTCAGAAAAGCTGGCATTGTTGATACAGGAGATAATATCACAGAACAAAGAGTAACAAGAAAGTTCGAGCAACATATCAATTAAACGAATTTGTGTCGTGATATACCGTTATTATTTTCAGTCACGACTGCAAAACAATGCTTAATGGCACAGGCCATAAATTTAGCGTTGAGATACTTGACAATAAAATGAAGCGTATATATAAATTCACCTTTACCAGTCAGACAGATACGCCTACTTTGGCATACAAACCCATGTTAAAGTAATGGAATATCATCCTCACAAAAACATTATTTTAAAGGAGGGAAACAATGGGAGAACTATTCGGCACTGATGGTGTAAGAGGTGTGGCCAATGAATACCCCATGACTGCAGAGATGGCCTTAAATATTGGTAGGGCCACTGCTCACCTGTTCAAACGAAAAGGTCACACCCCAAGGATCATTATAGGGAAAGATACCCGTATCTCCGGATACATGCTTGAAAATGCGCTTGTATCAGGGATCTGTTCTATGGGGGTAAATGCCCTTTTGGTAGGGCCCTTACCCACACCAGGCATTGCCTTTACAACCAACAGTATGAGAGCCGATGCTGGTATTGTTATATCTGCCTCTCACAACCCCTTTCAGGATAATGGTATCAAAATATTCTCTCACGAAGGCCTCAAGCTTCCCGATGAAAAGGAGCTTGAGATAGAAAAATTGATATTCTCTAATAAAATGCATACGCTGCATCCATCCCATAGTGAATTGGGCAAGGCATCCCGGATGGATGATGCAAGAGGTCGATACATCGTGTTTTTAAAAAATACCTTTCCCAAGCAGCATACTCTGGAGGGGACAAAGATTGTCCTGGACTGTGCCCACGGAGCTACCTATAGGGTAGCACCTGATACCTTTTTTGAGTTAGGAGCCGATGTCATCTCTCTTTTTGATGAGCCTAATGGGGAGAATATCAATGCAAATTGTGGATCTCAACACCCGGAAACTCTTGCAGAAGAAGTAATTAAAAATAAAGCAGATGTAGGATTTGCCTTTGACGGAGATGGCGATCGCTGTATTGCAGTCGATGAGACGGGAACTGTGCTCACAGGAGATCAAATCATGGCCATTTGTGCCAAAGAGATGAAAAAGGAAGGCACATTAAATAATAATCTGGTTGTATGTACGGTTATGAGTAATATCGGCTTTGGCATTGCGTTAAAAGAACTTGGTATCGAACAGGAAGCGACCAAGGTTGGCGATAGATATGTTTTGGAAGAGATGCAAGCAAAGGGATCCGTTATTGGCGGTGAAGAATCAGGTCATATAATCTTTTTAAACCATCACACCACAGGTGATGGAAAAAGGCTCAAAAGCCCTTATCTGAACTTGCTCACGTGATGAAGGTATTTCCCCAAAAACTCATTAATATTGACGTGAAGAGCAAACCAGAGCTCTCCACCATTCCTGAGATAAATCAAGTTATTAAAGGCGTTGAGAAACAATTGGGCGATAATGGAAGGGTTTTGGTTCGCTACTCAGGTACTCAAAATATGTGCCGCGTGATGGTTGAGGGGCCTACTGATGAAGAGACTGAGAAATACTGTAGGCAAATTGTTGATGTGATCCGAAAAAAACTTTGTTAAATAAATTTAGACAGGAGATGCTGCTATGTCCTTTAAGGTAATTATAACCAGAGATTTTGATCATATGAGTGAGGTTGCCGCCCAAATAGTGATACAAGACATAAAAAATACATTACACAATAAGGATGCCTATGTTCTTGGGTTAGCTACCGGCAATACACCCACTGGCCTTTATGAACACTTTGCCGCATCAGCGAATGCGGGGGCGTTTGACTGCTCGAAAATTCAAAGTTTTAACCTCGATGAATATGTAGGCCTCCCCGGAGAAAACGCCCAGCAGCGTGCCCTGCATCCTGAAAGTTATGGCTTTTTTATGGTGCAGGAACTTTTTGGACTCATTGAAAAACAATTCAAGGAAGCGAATGTACCCTGGGGCACCCTCGTTGATCAGGAAAGGCTTCTGGCTGAGCTCAATGCCAACCCCAATGATTGGGAGGAGCAGGGGGCCGATAAAGGAAAAGCCATTGTAATCAAGACTAATGCTCAATCTGAATATCTTGCCTGGATTAGAAAAGAGATATTAGATGCATACTGGGAAAAAATTGAACGAAATGGAGGGATTGACCTCCAGGTGATAGGTGTTGGTGGGCGTGGTCATGTTGCCTTTCATGAGTCAGGCATCCCTTTTGAGGGAAACAAGATGCTTTTAGTGAAACTTGATGAAAATACCGTAACAAATGCCGTGAAAGACGGGCACTTTTCAAGCAAAGAGCAAAGCCCCTGGTATGCCATCTCCATGGGGGTTGAGCTCGTTTATGATGCAAAAACAGTGCTTCTTTTGGCCAATGGAGAGCGTAAGGTAGATCCTATAGCAGAATCCCTTTTAAATGATCCCACACCTTTAGTGCCCATTTCTTACGGGCAAATATTTTCTAAAAGAGGTGGTACCATGATTTATGTGATCGATAAGGCCGCTGCCAAAAAGGTGCTGGAAAACGCAAACAAGATAAACCAACGTGGTATTGAGATTGAAAATATAAGTGATTAAACAGGTTTATATAAAATTGCAGACTTAACAATTTTTTACAACCTTGATTCCTTTTATGGAGCTGCTCATAGTATTGATGTATTGTTCGTTGTCACCACATAAATATACTTATTAGCCAATCTTGGTTTAGTTCTCCGTACGAAATTACCCCTTGATCTTTCTCTTTGATCATGACACAAAAAATAAATATGGATTTTAAATTTTTTGGAGAAAAACATCTTTACCATATAATCATGGCAATGGGAGAATACACCACACGAGATCTCTTATAAAAAAAATGGCTTTTTTAGAAAAAATAACAATCTTTTTTAGAAAAATTTTGTCGCACAGAATTTATTTTGGAAAGAACATAAAAAGCATCCCTGCTGGTGCCTTTGTTTTCTTCCCAATTCAAGACAGCCACCTTAATTGTGGGCTTACCGGTATCGTAGCCTTTAAAAAAGAGGAGATTGCCACACCCAAAACCCCTTCACAAGAAATAGAATCCATGATTCTTCACCTAAAGGGACATACCTATAAAAAGATACAAAAAGAAAAGACAGGCCTTACAAAGAACTATCTCGGGGGAGAAACCTTTATCAAAGAATTACAAAACCATATCGGGAATCTCAAACTGACATCCTCTCTTTATACACTCTTTAAAGAGGCCCCCACCAAGAAAAAGCTTGAGAAAATATCCCTTGCCTTGGAAAAGGTAATTGGTGTGGAAGAAAATGAACATGATAAAATATTAACCCTCCTCCCCGTTGAGGAAAATGAGGTCATCATCAAGAGAATAAATCTGCTAAAGGATATTCATTGGTCTTTAAAAGAAGAGATGCTAAAGAATTTAGAAAAGATAGAGGAGCTATCCACTTTTACTAATACAGATATACCTTTCCTGGCTTTTAAACAAATTAGAAATATAAACACCCTCTTTAATAACCTGGATCGATTAGAGGTAAGAGGCAGAGACTCAGCAGGTATTTCTGTTATTACAATAATAGAGAACAAAGATTATCTCGAGTTCGAGAAAGAATTAACAAAAAGATCATTACTGAATGAGTTTTTAGACCGACAGAAGGAGAAAATTCTTGGAAACAGGTGTATTGCCGTTAACAGGCATAGGAACACTGTTTCCATCACCTTTACCTACAAGATTGCTGCCCAGGTTGGGCATTTAGGCGATAATGTAAAATTCTTAAGGAAACAGATTCAGGATGACAGTATTTTTCAATTATTTATTGCTCTTCCAGTTGTTTATCAAACTCCTGTTGCCCATACCCGTTGGGCCTCTGTTGGGGAGATAAGCGAACCTAATTGTCACCCAGTCGATAATGCTATTCTCCACAATGATAAAGTGAATGGATCTATCAACAAGGCGGGAATTATTCACGTGTGTCTGAACGGGGATATTGATAACTACTTCACCTTAAAAGACAAATATGAAAAGGATACGAGACAATCCATCCCTGATGAGATCACTACAGACACTAAAATCATACCCCTTCAGATACAAAAATATTATGACAGGGGTCTCCCTATTGAGGAATCGTTCCGATTAGCTGTTAGTGATTTTACAGGCTCCCATGCCATAGCCATGCACACTGACATTGCACCGGGTAAAATTTTTCTGGCCCAGAGAGGCAGCGGCCAGACGATTTTTATCGGTTTGGGTAAAGAATGTTATCTCACTGCCTCAGAGATCTATGGCCTTGTGGAAGAGACTTCCCGCTATATTAAAATGGAAGGTGAAAAAAATGTGAATGAATTGGAAGGCAAAAATCAAGGGCAGATATTCATTTTAGACCAAGATTCATTCGGCGGACTTACCGGTATCAATGCAATGTATTATGACGGCAGCCCCATTCAACTTACAGCTCACGATATAAAACAGACCGAGATTACATCAAGGGATATTGATCGCCAGAATTTTCCCCACTATTTCTTTAAAGAGATTTGTGAATCTCCTGGATCAGTGGAAAAGACAATTCAGAACAGGTGGAGGATATCACAAAAAAACGGAAAAAGGCATCCACTAATAATCTTAGATCATAAGGCGATGCCCCCTGTTTTAGCAGAGGCCTTCACACAAAACAGAATAAAGAAAATCTTGTTTATAGGTCAGGGGACCGCAGGGATTGCTGCCCATGGTTGTGCTGAACTGCTCAGATATTATCTTGCCAACAGCAGCATCGATATTGCCCCTCTCAAGGCCTCAGAGTTTAGCGGAAGCCTGTTGAAAAAGAACCTTAAAGATACCTTGATTATCGCAATAACCCAATCCGGTACGACCACAGATACAAATATGGCCGTAGATATGGCAAGACAGCGTGGGGCCTACACCATGGCTATTGTGAACAGACGGGATTCAGATATCACCTTCAAGGTAGATGGTGTCTTATATACCAGTACCGGAAGAGATATTGAGATGTCTGTTGCCTCCACCAAGGCCTATTATTCTCAAATTGCAGCCGGAGGTATCCTTGGACTTAATTTGGCACAATTAGCGAACATGAGGGATGATGATTTTATCCTTGGGGAGCTCGAAAGACTTATGAAGCTTCCTTCCTTGATGAAAAAGATTCTCGCGAGAAAAGAAGAGATCGCACGATCCGCTCATAAATTTGCACCTACAAAAAAATACTGGGCGGTTGTTGGGAGTGGCTATAATAAGATAGCTGCAGATGAGATCAGAATAAAATTAAGCGAGCTCTGCTACAAGACCATCTCTTCGGATGTAGTCGAAGATAAGAAACATATTGACCTCTCTTCAGAACCTCTTATTTTTATCTGTGCAGCCGGCAACAGAGGTGATGTGATAAATGATATTATCAAGGATACCGCCATATTTAAGGCCCATCAGGCCACGACCATCGTAGTAGCCACTGAGGGTGAGGAAGGGTTTAAACCCTATGCAGATTCATTAATTTATGTACCAGAGATAGAGGAGCGGTTCTCTCCTATTATAACAACACTGGCAGGTCATCTCTGGGGTTATTATGCAGCAAGGGCAATAAATGAAGAATCTCGTTTTCTTTTCGATTTCAGGCAAGAGATGAGTGCATATATTTCGGCCTCGATTGAAAAAGGTCTTGATATCTACCAAACAATACTGGAAAAGGTCTTTCAAGAGAAAACTGCGAAATTTTTTTCTTATTTCAAAAAAAGAATGGGAGATAGGCGATACACCACAGCCATGGAATTAAACGCCGCCTCTGATCTGACCCTTTTGTTAAAATACCTCTCTGGACGGCTCCCTGTGTCTGACTTTGAGCTGGATTTTGGCGTTAGTGGAACAGCCCCTAATATGTTTGATATCTTTTTTCGCTCTATAGGAGAAGCTATAAATGATATGGCCAGGCCAATAGATGCAATAAGGCATCAGGCCAAAACAGTGACAGTGGGAACAAGCAGGATATGGAAACCGATTGAGGGGTTACTGTTTGATGCGTTGAAGAACAATAAATTTGACGCGAGCAACATTACAAACAAGAATGTTCTTGTGTTAACCAATCTTCAGGAGATTACCTCTGAAATAAAAGGCGAAACCCTTTATAAAATAAGTAACCTTACATATACTGGAGAGCCGGTTGAAAATTCAATGATCGAACTTGTAAAGAAAACAGGCAGTTCTTCTCAGCTTGTCTCCCGCGTGCACGCAGATAAAAGGCTGAAAGGAACGAAGAGGATCATTGTTAAGGCAGGAAATGTCTTTATTGGAAAAGGAACAATTGATAACAGAAGTATCCTTATCATCCCCATAATGAAAAAAGGGCCTAACATTGATCATCTCCTGCTTCTTAATCTCGCTTTTAAGAAAGAAATAGACCTGTCAAAAAAGATAAAAGCCCTGGGTGATAAATTTAGTCACATTAAAAATATGGTTGAAGAGACAGACCTATCCTGGAAGGATGAATATCTTAACTTGCTCGAGATGGAAGAACTGTTTGGCAATAGCGCAGAAAAGATTGCTGAATTCATCATATCTTCCTCTTCTACCGGCAAATCTTAAACACACCTTTTTAGCCTGTTTGTGCGTTTTCTAAGCTAATGTCCTAGTTTATACTTCGACCATCTAAAGATAGGGTCAAACCTTAACAGCCTTAACTATTAACTAAACAACCCTCGTCTATAAGACGAGGGGTTCTATGTCGGGTTGATTAAAATCAACTGCTTTTGTCATGCCGGACTCGATCCGGCATCCAGAAGTCCCAGGAATCTTATTCCCTGGATTCCGGCTCTATGGCCGGAATGACAAGTCGCCTGGCGACAACGTAAAACTTGCTTCGCTTAAAGGCGAGGGGTTTCAACCATCCCCGAGAGGGACACTAAAAATTTTAAAAGTGGACGTTGGTCTGAATTTGTGGCTCAAATCTTTTTTTTCGCCATAATCAGCCACTCACCAAATAATTCAGGGCAGCCTGCCATAAAAACGGCGGACAGGCCCTCAATCTATTGACAATCGCCCTAAAACTGATTCTAATAAACCAATCTGCCAAGGAATTCCGCAAGCATAGAACATGTAGGCTATACAGGAATCTTTTTGTATAGTAATTGTTGGATGCATCAAATAGCAATTGACTTCTCTCAGCGCATGTGCTACATTGACTTACTATGAATACGCTAACCATTAGACTTCCAGATGACCTAAGGGCTGACCTGAAGAAGATTAGTCGGGAGCAGAACAAACCCGTTAGCGACGTCGTGCGAGAGTCTATTCGGCGATATGTTGCTGTGGAAAGTTTCCGAGCACTCCGGAGGAAAGTTTTGCCCTTTGCTGAGGCTCAGGGGTTTCTGACGGACGAGGACGTCTTTAAGGCCATTTCATGAAGATCGTCCTTGATGCCAATGTCGTCGTTGCTGCTTTCGCTACTCGGGGACTCTGCGAATCAATTCTGGAGCTTTGTTTTCACAGCCATGAAATCGTGCTCTGCGAGGATTTGCTGGACGAGATTCTGAGAAATCTCCGTCAGAAGATCAAGCTTCCCAGTGGCATCGTTGAAGACATCGGCAAGCTTCTGCTGGAGCATGCAAGTATAGTCAGTCCAATTCCGCTTGCAGCGGACCTCTGTCGCGACCCAGACGATGTCAAAATTCTCGGGTTGGCAATAGCCGCTAACGTCGATTGCATCGTAACAGGCGATAAAGACCTGCTCATTCTGGAGAAATTTCAAAGCATTCCAATCCTAACTCCAAGGTCATTCTCTAACCTCCTCCATGAAGATCTGGGGTCAAACTTCGACGACTGATGACTAAGAAAGGACCTGATCTTCTATTGACTCATCTTATTTCATCAAGCGTTCTGTGAAGATACGGTCAAACCTTAACTACTAACTAAAAATTTGCAAAAGTGGAAATAGTTTATAAAAACAGTTAAAAGTGGACGTTGCTCTGAATTTGCAACTTAAATCTTTAATTCTTGCCATCATCCCCTCCTCACAGGAGAAACTAATGCCAACCCCAAATCTATTAACAACCGCCCTGAAAACGGATTTCGCAAAGTGATGCCTTCCTGAAATATTTCTGCTAATAAAAAATATTATTGACAGCAAAAGAGAAGTGGAGGTGCTGCAAAAGACTCCTGAAATAATTTGCGTGGATAAAATGGCCCTTGTTTCGCGAACAAAGAAGGAGATTAGATGGTATTCTGAAAATGTTATCATCAATTTCTTAGGGCGCTTTGATTATGCCCTGTAGGCCCAATATAACTCCCCTCATTTGTTAGATTAATCTGTCAGATAGATCACCTTCCGAAGGCTTTATAGAATTCTTGATTTTCATGCTACTTTAATACATAATTTTCCTTCAGGCTTAATTATTCAACAGGGAGGCATCGTTTATGCCTTTTGATATGGAAAATATCCATCAATCTATTTTCTCCCAAATCAAGGCATTTGAAACCTATTCGCTGGACTTTCTGTTCACTCCGAACAATCATCCCTATCTGGACACTGACTCAATTTATGCCTGTTTTGAGAAAGAATGGAAAATAGCAAAACCATTGCTGGAGAATAAGGACCGCAAGCAGGATCTAGTAGGTATCATCTTTCCAAAAAAACCGTATGACCTAACTGTCATTCAAAAACTACATGACATTTTTCTTAGCTCATCTCTTCCCCACCCCTTTATTTTTTTAGATATGTGTATCGTAAAAATTCTGACAGAAATTTCAAAAAAATACGGAAAGCATGTTTCTCCACAATTACTCCTTGAATTGCTAAACTTTCACAAACTCAGGACACCGGAATTCTTGATCATAATCAAACCGATTATCCAGATCATTCTGGATCGAGAAAAAAACATCAATCATGTAATTAAATCTCATGCCTGTGAAGTCCTGATCAATAACTACGAAATTGAAGTCATCTTTATCTATGTCTCACGTAACACAAATCTAAAAGAAAAGGAGAAGCAGGTCCTTTTTCAAAGTCTAACCGCCTTTCAAAAGATCTATCGAAAATTTCTTGAGCTGCGTGTGGGAATCCGTGAAAAAGATCTGATCAGCCAGAATTGGTTTAGAGTTTCTTACAAAAGGTGTTGAAAAGTGTCCTGCGCAAGTGTGAAAATTTGTTACCGGCAGGCTAAACTGGCCTCGCTTTTTTTCTGCTTTCTGTTTTTCTTGACCCATGTCGAAAACTGCCG
>JAFDHR010000035.1 GCA_019308645.1 Deltaproteobacteria bacterium | reverse complement strand
ATTCGACTTATCACCTCCAAATTAAAATATTGACCACATACCAGCATACCCCCTATAATAAATCAAAAAACCCACGGTGTCAAGTGTGTCTCAATGTCAGCACGAGGGGAGGGGAAATATCAGTTTTTTTAGACGTTCAATTATCAGTTTGTAAATTTCTGATCTCTATGACCTCCTGGATGAAATTTTGTAATTTGAATATCTTTTACCGTTCTGTAATGCTTATCATTCCCAGTAAGAATTGGCAAACCATATGTTAGGGCTGTGGCGCCAATTAATGCGTCAGCTAATTGCAAAGAACGGCTTAAGAAATGTTGTTCAATATAGAACAGGGACTTGGAAGATATCTCTTCGGAGATATACAGTACTTTAGCATCCAGGAATGGATAGACTTACGGAGACTATTTAGTGCCTGAACGAAAAGCCAGTTCAGGCACGATTTTGGATTTTACCCGCCTGCGGATTTTGGCCTGCCCTGCCTGCCCTGGCGCGACTTGCCTGGCAAATATTGCAATTTCTATATTATTTATAAGTCCTGGCAATACAGCCTAAGCATTGCATGCCAGGTCTGGGCCAGGGGTGCGACTTATTAGGTTCGAAGCTGGCGCCCAGATATTTAGTTTATAGAGCTATCCGTTGTTCTTGTCCCGGGAAACCAGGTCTGGGCCAGGGATTAAAAAATAAAGCAATTTCAAAGCTTTGAAGATTTAAGGCCAAAACTTGAAAACTATGTTTCGAGGTTTTCGTTCAGACACTAGGTAACAACTATATATAAAAATCATCGGCCATCTCAATAGCCTTATATGCCTTTTCATTTCCTTTTATGTACCAAATGAGGACATCTGTATCCATAATCATTTTAGGGCCTGCCTTTTCTCAAATTCCTTACATATTCATCAATATTTTGAATATCTTTATGGTCTCTCCAGATACCAAATAGTTCATCTTTTTTATTCGCCTTCGCCAGAATACCCTGTAGCTTGCTACAGGGATGATCTGCCGTCGCTAAAGCTTTGGCACGACACAGATGGCGAGGTGAACCGCGCCGTAGCTGCAAGAGCGCCCGTCCTCCGCAGTAGCCTGCTACGGAGGATGGAAAGGCGGGTTGGCTTCGGCGCAATTCCGCTTTGATACCCTGCAGCTTGCTGCGGGGAGCTTCATTCTCTTTTCTCTCTTTATGATAGGGCACAAGTTTCGCACAAGGCTTACCCCTGTATGTGATAACTACTTCTTCTCCTCTGCTTACGGTGTTTAATAATTACCCTGAATTTATATTTTCCTTCCCAGCTCAGCTCCCTCCCGTATGGCAAAAAGTGCATTTTGTGGTCTTAAGGCGTCCCCGATCACATACACTTCGCTTACTATCCCCTTCACTTCATCGATAAGCTCGTTTCTGCTCACCGAGCCTATTGCAAGTATTATGGTTTCAAAATGCTTATATATCGATTTGTCCTCAGCGTTAACCAACTGGACACCATTATGAGTTATCTCCACAACTTTAGTAGAGGTCAGTATTGAGACACCCAGCTCTGTTAGCCTGTGCCGCAAATGCCACCTTACCGTAGGTCCAAGATCTCTACCAATGTGTGTTAATGCTTCAACTACCTCTACGTTCTTTCCCCGAGTCGCCAAGAAATCGGCTGTCTCCAGGCCAAGGGCATTGCCACCTATGACTACCACATTGTCTCCACTATCCACACTACCATCGAGCACATCCCAAGCTGTAAACACGTTCTCTCGATCAACCCCAGGGAGCTGTGGCTTTAGTGGAATGGCACCAGTTGCAATCACGACAATATCGGGGCTCTCCTTCTTTACGATTTCGGGTGTGGCTCTCATATCTAAAATGAGTGTAACTCCCAGCTTTTTGAGTTGGGCAATCAAGTAGTTCAAATAGTCTGCGAACTCTTCCTTGCACGGCGGTATGCAGGCCAATTGCCATTGACCCCCTAGTCTGTCTTTCTCCTCGTAGAGGATTACCTCATGACCCCTTATTGATGCGTTTTTAGCTAAGACCATGCCTGCCAACCCACCACCGATTACCATTATCCTCTTCGGATTTGCGGCAGTTTCAATGGCCATTTCTTTCTCTCTTCCCGCAGCTGGGTTCACCAGGCACGTGGTCTCAAGCCCCCCTATTTTATCTTGGCAGCCTTCATTACACCCGATACAATAACGTATCTCATCGAAGGCACCCCGCTGCGCTTTTACAGGTAGATCAGGGTCGGCGAGCAGTGCTCGCGCCATAGCCACCATATCTGCCTTTCCTGATTCGAGGATCTCTTCAGCCATTCTCGGATCCTTGATTCTGCCCACTGTTATTACGGGTACGTTCACAGTGCGCTTGATAGCCTCGGATAGCTGAAGATAGCATCCTTGAGGAACGTAGTATGGCGGAATGATAACGGGGTATGATCCATGGACTCCAGCGGTGATGCTGAGGAAATCCACGCCTTGCTCTACCAGGAGACTGGCGAACTTTTTGGATTCATCCAAGCTTAAACCACCATTCACATGGTCAGTCCCATTGAAACGGCAACAAATCAGTAAGTCCTTTTGAAGCTTTTGCCTGATACGTCTAATAATCTCAAGGGTAAACCCAGCCCTTCCTTTAATATCTCCGCCATATCGGTCTTTTCGGCGATTGCTGTGGGGTGAGATAAAACTGCTCAGCAAATAACCATGACAAGACTTCACATCCACGAAATCAAAGCCAGCATCTTTGATCCTCTCCGTCGCATCAACATACCTTTCGATGAGTTGTTCGATTTCATCAACAGTAAGCTCTTTGGGCACCCCGACGCGTTTCGACCATGGGATGGGAGAAGGTCCTATTAGTTGATACCCTTGAAGGGGTACATCAATTTGACGGCCCGTATGGTTTAACTGAACGCCGATCCTGACACCATAGTCGTGGACTTCGTGTACCAGTTCCCTTGCTGCCTTCACCATTCGATCTCGGAAATCCGAATCCACTGTGATCTCCAGCGAAGTGAATCCGAAACCAGCATCCCCCAAAATTATCATGCCGACCCCTCCCTTAGCCCGGGCGAGGATTAAATCCTTAAATTCTTGCCGAAGGGCCCCATCGAGGGTCGAATAAAAAGAGCCCATCGGTGCCATAACCAGCCTATTCTTTACTGTCATGTCTCTAATTTTGATAGGAGAAAACAACATAGAAAGTGAATCATCGTATTTCGTATTTGCCATATCAGCTAAATGCCTCCTTCTCATAAAATGTTTTAGAGATATATAAAAATGTAAGTTTTATTAAAAAGCAAACAATGATGGTCTTGTAAAAAGTCTCAACAACATGTCATTTCGAGCGAAGCGAGAAATCTTACCAATGTAACATGCTGAAACACAAGATTTCTCCTTGTAGTCGAAATGACAGGTTCACCGAATATGACTTTTTCCGAGTTCATCAAAAATGGATTAGAATATTGCCTTTTTCTCCCATCTAAAAAGGTGTACCATATACCCCAGATTCCGGAGTCAAAACGAAAAAGGTAATTATGTCAGACAGTTGCCAATAAAGCTTCTGCGAGTATACGGCTCATTTGAGCCCTATTATTACTGTGACCAGCGCTTTCGGGACATCCTATATTCCCCCTTTACTAATTCCATATAGGTAACAACTGATATGAAAAAATGATTGGCCATCTCAATAGCCTTGTATGTCTTTTCATTTCCTTTCATATACCAAATAAGGACATCTGTATCGATAATCATTTTAGGGCCTGCCTTTTCTCAAGTTCCTTACATATTCATCAACATTTTGAATATCTTTATGGTCTTTCCAGATACCAAATAGTTCATCTTTTTTATTCTCTTTTCTCTCTTTATGATAGGGCACAAGTTTCGCACAAGGCTTACCTCTATATGTGATAACTACTTCTTCTCCTCTGTTTACGGTGTTTAATAATTCACGAGATTGAAATCTAAGGTCTTTAGCCGTTGCTTTCATGATAATCTCCTCGATAAATGTTTACACTTTGAATTGTATATTTCAGAAAAGAGTATGTCAAAAGTATGTTGCGATAGAATGAATAGATATAGACAAGTTGTTTATAATTTTATACAGCGAATTATACTGCCTATATGCAATTTTATATTACTGAAAAACCAATTTCCTTTTACAATTATGCAATAAATAAAATATGCTGGCAATAAATCATGAGACCGAAGGTATATGCTATTGCCTGAACAACTATCTGGGAACCACTCAGATTATTACAGATAATTAAGGGACATTATTCCTCTATCGTGAATTTATAAAAAAATTCCCCTAAATTTCTTTAACATATTGTTATTATAGCCAAAACCTGTTAATTTTCAGCATCTACTGAATAAGCTCGTATCAATTATCTTGACATTGGTACCGTTATTAATTAGATATATATGATATTAATTGATATATAATTATTAGTGTATACAAGCCCGAAGTATAATTTTATAACAAGATCAATGACATAACATACGATTTTCTGACCTTCTTGATGAAGTCACGGTAGAAAAGGATACCATGCCAAAAGCAGCGCCAAAGCATCCCGTAAAAAAGGAGATATGGGGAGTAATTTTTTTACTCTTATCCCTTATCTTTGGCGGCAGTCTCTTGTCATACTATCCCAAAGACCCCCTTTTCTGGGGAAGGGTAGCCGGGGCTGGGCTTCAGGCAAAAAACCTATTTGGAACTGTTGGTGCTCATCTGGGTGGTAGTCTCTTCCTGATCCTTGGCCTTTCATCATTCTGGCTTATAGCTATTCTCCTTTTTCTATCGTTTTCCTTTTTCAGGGGAAGGTTCCCTTTTAAAGTAATCTGGCTATCTATAAATCTCGTTCTCTTGCTTATGTCTTTCTCTGCTTTACTGCATCTTTACCTCCCTGATGGATTACATTATAGGGGTGCAATGTTTAGCGGGGGATTGGTTGGGTTGCATAGTGCTACTTTGGCTATTGAGATACTTAACTATTTTGGGGCATGTGCACTTTTTCTCACCATCTTTATTATCTCCCTTATGGTCATTACACGGCTCTCTTTCACTAACCTATTTAAAAGAATCTGGTTAGTATTTTTTAATATTGCCCTCTATATAAAAGAAAAATGGGTTAAGTACACGGAACGAAGGAGAAGGGCAAAACAAAGGAAAAGAATAGTCAAAAAGGCTCATAAGGCGACAGAGAGGAAGATGACTATTGTAGAAGCCCCTTTACAGAAACCGGCCAAACCAACACAAGAGTTTTTCCCTTTTATGAGTACAACTGGTGATTTCAAACTCCCGCCTTTAGATCTTTTGGATGAGATCCCGAAATCATTGGATAAGGAAATCCAAAAAGAAAGCCTGAGAGTGAATGCACTCCGGGTTGAAGGAAAGCTAAGAGATTTTGGTGTTGAGGGAGAGGTGGTTGAGATCACACCAGGCCCGGTAATAACAATGTATGAATTCAAGCCAGCTCCAGGTGTCAAAATAAGCAAGGTGTCATCCTTAGCAGACGATCTTGCACTCAATCTGAGGGCGTCAAACATCAGGATTGTAGCACCTATACCGGGAAAATCAGCTATAGGGATAGAGATACCAAACAATAAAAGAAGACTTGTTACCTTAAAAGAAATTTTATCAAGCCAGATTTTTTTGGATTCTTCCTACAAACTCACGATTGCCTTAGGGATGGACATAATAGGGCAACCGGTAATCACGGATCTAACTAAAATGCCGCATCTCTTAGTTGCCGGTGCTACAGGAACAGGTAAGAGCGTATCCATCAATGCCATGATAAACAGTATCCTGTTCAAGGCCTCTCCGGAAACGGTCCGCTTTGTCATGATTGATCCTAAAAGAATAGAGCTTGCACCCTATCAGGACATTCCCCATCTCTTACATCCAGTAGTAAACTCTCCAAAAGAGGCAACCAAGGCCCTCAGATGGGCTGTTGATGAGATGGAGAGGCGATACACGCTGCTCTCTGATAAAGGTGTAAGAAATATAGATGCCTATAACCGGAAGGTCGGAAAAGAGAAAGCGATAGTTGAGCCAGATGTGAGTAAAAAGATAGATGAGCATCTTCCCTATATTGTTATCATAATTGATGAGCTGGCAGATCTCATGATGGTCTCAAGCAGGGAGGTGGAGGAATCTCTGACAAGATTGGCACAAATGGCAAGGGCTGCAGGGATACACATGATACTTGCCACCCAGAGACCGTCAGTGGATGTTTTAACAGGCATTATTAAGGCCAATTTCCCTACAAGGATTTCTTTTCAGGTATCATCCAGAGTGGACTCAAGGACAATTCTTGATAGTATGGGGGCCGAACATCTTTTAGGAGATGGGGATATGTTGTTTTTACCGCCTGGTGTAGCTCGACTTACCAGAATCCATGGCGCATATGTCTCAGAAGAGGAGGTCAAAAGGGTTACCTCTTTTCTAAAAAAGAATATGAAACCAGAATACGACAGCTCGATCGCTGCTGAAATAAGCGCAGAGGAAGAGACAGAAGAGGTAGAAGGGGATAAAGATGAAAAATATGAAGAGGCCATAGAATTGGTTTGGAAAACAGGCCAGGCATCAATTTCGTTTGTTCAGCGAAAGCTCAGGGTTGGGTATAACAGGGCTGCCAGGATGATTGAGGCTATGGAAAAACAAGGAATTGTTGGACCATCTGACGGAAGCAGGCCTCGAGAAATTTTGAGAAAAAGGGAACGATTGTGATCGCCAAATCCTACCGCATAGTTTTCATTTTTTTTCTTGTGTTTTTTGGCTCCATCCCATTGGCAAGGGCATTGCCTGATGATCAACTTTCAAAAATCATCATAGGCATGGGAGATAGATATGGAAATGCTAAAGGATGGAAAGCTGAGTATACGAGGGAAGCCATTAGTAAGACGATGGCTATGTTAAAAACAGCAGAGAGACATGATCTTGCAAAAGGAAGTCTTTATTTTAAGCCTCAACACTTTCTCCGGCTTGAACAGGCTTCCCCTCAAGAGGAACTACTGCTGACAGACGGGCAGACACTTTGGTGGTATATTCCCCTTAAAAAACAGGCTTACAAGTACTCTGCCAAAGAATTTGGAAAGGAATTAGGTCTTCTCAGTGATATTTTTCAAGGCCTAAAAGATGTGAAAAACAATTTTCAAATCACTCTTAAGACAGGGCCTGAAACCACTACATACCATCTTATCCTTAGGCCAGAACCGCCATGGCAAGAGATTGATCACCTGGAACTGATCATGCTTAAACAAGATTTTTCTATTAAACGGATCGATATCTATAACAATATAGGTGGACTGACCAGATTCCTTTTCAACAGATGGGAAGAAAAAGGGCCATTTAAAAAGGGGTTCTTTTCTTTTTCTCCTCCTTCAGATGTAAAAATTATAGATAAAGAATAAAAGATCTTTCAGAACCCTGATATCCATGGTAATAACGTGCCTAAATTGAACTAAAGCACCTCCTTTGTCATTCGTCAATTGTCATTTGCCGTTTGACTGCTTACTGCCTGCTCTTTACTATCCAAAATCACTAAATTCACAATCCGCATATCGCAAATCTCAGATCATACTAAAATTAATTGAATCATAGGCATGTATTGCCGTCAAGTTGTTTTACCTCGTTGTTTTGCCTCGGATAATAAACTATTTTGAAAAGATTTTTTTAACCTTTGGTATTGACATCTATTTTTTTGTTATTATTATATACTATAAAACACTTTCCGTCTAAAAATATAATATCAGGAGGCCATGCAATGAAACCAGAAAAATTAGAATCCATCCTGGATACCGCCAGTAAAATGTTTTCTCGATATGGCCTTCGGAAAACGAGTCTGGATGAGGTGGCCCGCATGGCCAGAGTAGCAAAGGCGACTATCTATAACTACTTCGGAAGCAAAGATCGTGTTTACCTGGAAGTTCTTCGCCGAGAAATGGATGAAGTTGTTGAAAAGATCTCATCTTCGGTGGATCAAGAATCTTTACCAGGCGATAAGTTAGTTGCCTTTGTCAAAGCAAAATTCAGATGTATGCGCCAAGCCATAAATATCTTGAACCTGGATCGAGAGGGGATAGAAAAACTTCTCCCCAGTGCAGAGAGCATTCGTAACGACCTTTTTGAGAAGGAAGTGAATATCATCCGCTCTATTTTAAATGAAGGAGTAGAAAAAGGCATCTTTCATCTTAACGACATTCTTTTTGCAGCCAGAGCCATTGCCCATGCCTTGAGAGGATTTGAATTGAACTGGCTGATTCAGGAAAGCGAAGGGCGTATTGAGTATTATCTCAATGAATTGATGAACATTCTTTTTAATGGCCTCATGTTTGAAAAGAGCAGCGTTAAAGTGTGAACTGCGCTTGGACATTACCAGAAGTTACATTCATGGCACTTGAAGCCAAAGAAAAAAAGGGGTGAAGGTCACATGTCCAGTAACCACTTAGTTGAAAGCCTAACAGAAAAGAAAAATGCTATTGTTGACCATGCTGAAGAGACAGTTATCAACCAGGTCAGCAATATTTTATTACGAATGCAGGGCAAGTTTTCCCAGAAGGCATGGAGGAAATTAGTTAAAATAGCTGACGAACTGGATAAGGATGGAACTTACGCACCGGCCATCAATGCTATTCGAGGCGCCTTTGATAATAACCATCCCTATATCCACTTTATTGAAATTTTAGCAAAAAAGAATCCTCATTGCCGCAAGAAGCTGATAAACAATTTTTTCCTTAATGCCGTTTTTAGAGGAAATCGCAAGAGACAGGAATTCTCACATAATAATACATCTCAGCCCTTTTTCTTCGTTATCTCCCCGAGTATGAGGTGTAACTTACACTGTCTTGGTTGCTATGCAGGCAATTATCCTCAAAAGGATAAACTATCCTATGAGACAATTGACCAGATCCTGAAAGATGCAAAAACAATGGGTATCTATTTTGTAACTGTCTCTGGTGGCGAGCCGTTTTTCAGGGAGGATATTCTGGATCTATTTGCCAGCCATAATGACATCTACTTTCAGGTGTTCACCAACGGCACCTTAATAGACTCCGCACTGGCCAGGAAGATCGCCCGATTGGGCAATATTGTGCCTGTAATCTCGTGCGAAGGTTTTGAGGAAGAAACAGACTATCGCCGAGGCAAAGGGACGTTTCAAAAGATCTGTCAGGCCATGGATAATCTAAAAAAGGCCGGGGTAATCTTTGGTTTTTCCACAGTGCCGGCTTCCTACAATTATTCAACCCTGCTCAAAGAAGAATATTATAAATTTCTTGTTGACAAAGGGGTACTATTCGGCTGGCTTTTTCAATATATCCCTATTGGTTTCAGACCAGACCCTAATCTTATGCTTACACCGGAACAGAGAGTAACCCTCCATGACAGGGTTAAAAAAATGCGCAACAAATATCCTCTCTTCGTTGCTGATTTCTGGAATGATGGGCCTTATGTAGATGGATGTCTGGCAGGTGGGCGAACAGAACAAGGCTATTTCCACATTAACAGTAATGGTGATATTGAACCATGTGTCTTCGCGCAGTTTGCTGTGGACAACATCAAGGATATCTATAAACGCGGCGGGCACTTATGGGATGCCCTGAACTCCGACTTTTTTAAGGAAATCAGGGCCGGTCAACCCTGGAATAAATATCATCAAATGCCATGCATGGTGATCGATAATCCCCAGTGCCTGCGAAATGTGGTTAAAAAAACCCATCCTTATCCTACTCATGAAGGCGCACAATCAATAATTAATGATCCAGTTTTGGTTAATCATCTTGACAATTACTCAAAAGGGCTGGAAGCTATTTTAAGGGAAAGGGATTTGTTAAATCATTATACGGAAAGAAAGGCTGTGGCAAACTAAGAACTTAGGGGTGTCCCAAGGCTGCCCACATCATGGCCGAAGAGGCCAGGGAACTTGGGAAAAGATCTGTGGCTGTGGCCAATGGGGCGCAGGGACGTTGAAGGGGGCCAAGGATACTTTAAAGAAAGGGAACAAGGAGGAGTAAACTCCTGGTATTGCTTTTGGTGGTAACATTTACTATTTTTAATCTATTGAGCTGGTTACAGGTTTGGACGGACCATAAGCTATCTGGTTAAGGCGTTTAAGCAGTAAAGCTATAACCTAAATCCATAGAAAGGAGAAAAATCATGCTTGATCTCATTAAAAAGACCATACTGACAGGTGTAGGACTGGCTGCTATGACCAAAGATAAGGTTGAGGAACTGGCCAAGGAGTTAACAGAAAAGGGCGAGATGACTGAGAAGGAAGGGAGAGAGCTGGTCGATGAGCTGATGAAAAAGTCTGAGCAGGCTAAAAAGGACCTGGAAACAAAGGTTGAAAACATAGTAGAGAAGGTGCTGGGGAAAATGAATTTAGCCAGCAAAGAAGACATTAGCAAGATTGAAAAAAGGCTGAAACGCCTTGAAAAAAAAGAGAAAGCAGATAGTTAGCCAAACATATCTCAATGACCGGTATTGTCCACAAAAATAAACACGCCCCACCTGGAAAGATAGGGTTAGCCCTTGGCAGCGGCTCTGCCCGCGGGTGGGCACATATCGGAGTAATCAAAGCCCTGACTGAGGCAGGCATCCACGTGGATTATGTTGCCGGTACCAGTGCCGGCGCGGTGGTAGGGGCTGTATATGCTTCCGGCAGGATCGACTCCTTCAAAGACGTTGTCCTCCAGCTCGACTGGAAAAAAATCGCCTTTTTCCTTGACGTTGTGTTCCCAAAATCCGGATTGATCGACGGTAATAGGATTGCTGAATTTATCCGAAGCCATGTGGAAGAAAAAAATATTGAAGATCTCTCCCTCCCATTCTGCGCCGTATCAACAGATCTTGCCACCGGAAACGAGGTGATTATCCAAGATGGAGACACCATTGAGGCCGTAAGGGCCAGCATCTCTGTGCCTGGGGTCTTCACGCCGGTCAGGAAAAACGGTGCCATTTTGGTAGATGGAGGGCTGGTCAATCCCGTTCCAGTGAGTGTTGTAAGGGAGATGGGAGCTGATCTGGTTATTGCAGTTGATCTCAATCACGATATTGTTGGGAAGAAAGGGATTAGTAAAACCCTCATCCCCAATTCCGGTGCATTGGCTCCGGACCTAGGAACAACGCAGGGCTTAACAAAAGGGAGCAGAATACTGGATGCCTTGAACAAAAAACTCGAGACGCTTGATCTCACCGCTTTAACGCATATAAGACAATGGATGGCCAGAGACCCGATGCCTAATATTTTCGAGATAATAATGAGCTCTATCAATATCATGGAGACCCAGATTACCGCTATAAGATTGAAAACAGACCGCCCAGACCTGCTGATTCAACCACATTTGGGTCACATCAGATTCCTGGAATTCAATAGGGCCGAGGAGGCTATTGTTGCAGGATATGAGGAGACTCAAAGGATGAAAACATGTTTATCCGAAAAATTGCCGTAATAGGCCGCACTTACCGTCATCTTAATCGATACCGACAGATCCTTACCATCCTTTTTAAATACGGATTTGGGGATCTGGTGGACACCCTGAAGATAGAGCAGTATCTTGAAATTGGCCTTCAGATGATCTCCAGGAAGCGCCGGGAGCATGTGGAAAAACTCACCAGAGCGGAAAGAGTTAGAATGGCCCTGGAAGAGCTTGGCCCAACATTTGTAAAACTGGGCCAGATACTTTCTACCCGTCCCGATCTGATTCCTGTAGAACTCATACAAGAATTTTCAAAGCTTCAGGATCATGTTCCTCCCTTCCCCTATGCTGAGGTAAAGCACATCATAGAGTCAGAGCTTGGCGCACCTCTTGGCGATATCTTTCAGCACTTAGAAGAAACCCCTCTTGCCGCCGCCTCAATAGGTCAGGTGCATAGGGCACGGTTGATGAATGGCGAGGAAGTTGTGATCAAGGTCCAACGTCCAGGTATCCACAAAACCATCGATGTCGATTTGGAAATCATGCTTCATTTAGCCTCTCTTATGGAACGGCATCTGGAGGAAGCAGAACTCCATCGCCCCACCAAGATTGTTGAAGAATTCGCTCACACCCTGGAAAGGGAACTGGATTACACTATTGAAACCTCACATGTGGAGCGCTTTGCCAAGCAGTTCATGGGTGATCAGAACATATATGTGCCCAAGGTATATCGCGAAAAGACAACCAAGCAAGTCATCACCATGAGAGATCGCACACCGGGGCGCTGATCTGATCCTGAAACAGATTTTCGACTACGGTTTTTTTCACGCAGACCCGCATCCGGGCAATATATACATTCTACCAAATAATGTTATCTGCTATCTGGACTTTGGCATGATGGGCCGTATTGACCGCCAGACGCGGGAAAACTTTGCTGATTTGGTTATGAGTATTGTTAGTCGGGATGAAGGAAAGGTCGCAGATGCCCTGCTAAAGCTTACCCTCTGGGAAGATGAACCGGACCGAAGCACCCTGGAAAGGGAACTGGGCGAGTTTATGGATCTGCATTTCTACCGCCCCCTAAAGGAACTGGAACTGGGAAAACTGCTCCGGCAACTTTTGGACATGGCTTCAAAGCATCGCCTGCGTGTTCCGCCAGACCTGTTTCTGATGCTGAAGGCACTCAGTACGGTGGAGAGTCTGGTGATTTTGATATGGCGACACATGCAGCCCCTTCTATTCGGCGTATTCAGCGGGAGCGCCTTCATCCCCGTCGTGTTGCCGCAGATATGTTCGACACCGGAGCTGAAATTGTCTCCCTAATAAAGGAGATACCCCGCGAACTGCGCGAAATTTTGAAGCAAGCCAGACAAGGGAAGGTGAAGCTGGAGTTCGAGCATCGAGGCTTGGAGTCGATGCTTACGACCCATGATCGGATCAGCAACCGCATTGCCTTTGCCATCGTTCTCGCCTCTCTGGTCATTAGTTCCTCGCTAATCGTTCTTGCTGACATTCCACCTAAATGGTATGGGATTCCTGTCATAGGACTGGCAGGTTTTTTGGTGGCTGGGGTGATGGGATTCTGGCTGCTGGTTTCCATTTTAAGGCGAGGGAAGATGTGAAAAGAGTTCAAAATCTATTTGACAAACTGCATTTCAGTAATGTATGAAAGGGCAGTTTTTTCCCCCACGTGACACTCTTAAATAGGAACAGGAAACCATGGCCCTTTTCTCAAAAGGAAT
>JAFDHR010000494.1 GCA_019308645.1 Deltaproteobacteria bacterium | reverse complement strand
ACAATACCCTGCCCGGAATAAAGCAAGCACATTTTGCGACGTTTCACCGTAGGTGGCGCTCGGTAAATGGCAATAATCTATCTTGTGGATCATACATTGATTCGTATTAAGATCCTTAGCAACCTGCACTGAAGATCGGAGTTCAATTATGGTTGAAAAAGGAAAGCAGTGCCTTCCTCCCTATTTTGCATTCTAATTACATTTTAGACAGAGATACAATAAGGAAATAGTATGTTTTTTGTTCGTATTTTTGAATTTGAGATTGCTAAGAAAATACTATTAGGGTGAAGTATTGAATAATGCTTTCTTATTAATACGTTACAATGTGAGCCTTGCTGATGAGCTGAGCTTTTCTTTTCGATTAGATAGTTGGCAAGAAGATAAAACCGAAGGTCCCTCCCGACCATGTCTGCTGCCTGGATTCGCTATAGATTGGCTCAGCCTTGGCCCACGAGGGGCGCTCTGCGTTTGGTGGTCAGACTCATTATGGAGTCAGATGAGTGATTAAAAGTGGCAGGTTATTGACTTTCAAATTGGCTTAACTCGAGGAGATTATATCCCCTTTGATTCAGGAATGAAACAATCTCTGCTGGAATCTTTTTATCGGTTGCCAGAATCTTTTTTCCCTCGTGATCGGAAAAATAGATTCCAGGAACATTAAGTGTTATATTTCTTGTCTCCTCTCTGTCTGCTGTCAGAAAGTGATGCGGTTCAGAGTCATATGAAAGCCCAAGGAAATCAAGTATTAATTCAGTCATTCTGGTTAGATCTTTCTCGCCAGCAAGAGAGAGGACCAGAAATTGATGCTTTTTAAGCAGAGATATAATAGCAGGTGATAGACCGGTTGTGTTTATGATACAATCTTTCCCGTTCCTGTTGAAAAATAGATCTGCCTGTATGATTAAATTAAATCCAGAGCCCTCTCCTTGGTATACTGGAATTTTTAGGTTGATAGAGAAAGGCTGTCCGGCAAGGTTTAGCAGAAGAGCGGGTAAAGGGAAATCTATATTTTTCTCAATGCTTATCTTCTTTTGAATATTGACGTCATCTACCATGTCTTTCGGGACAGGGAGACCAGGATAGTCAATTACCCTTATTCCTAACTTCTTAAGATATGCCCTTATTACTCCTGGTGTCTGTTCGGAAGGATGATTAATGAAGCTGATTGCTGCTATTTTCTGCGTAATATTTTCCTCGCCTCTTTGTGGGATAATCACCCAGTCACCAGCTATGGAGATACCTATATCCCCACTTTTTATTTTAAATTCTTCCCCAGGTTTAAGAATCTTATAATAGTTACTGGCTGCAAGGATTTTATCTATAGCAGTTTTAAGGGTATCGTCTGTGGTCAGATGAACAATTCCGTAATCCTCCCAATCGGTGAGGATTAACTGACTGATGCCTTCCGGGAGCTCATTTTTTAGGTCAATAATCAATCGCATGCCACTCTGTAAATTTAAAACAGGGAAAGACTCGGCCTTTAGTTGTATCTGGCTGCCTGACTTCAGTGGAATAAACTGCTTACCGGTATCGACCCATTCCTCGTCCATCTGATTGAAGATATCCCTGAGATTTTTTCTTAAAGAGATAGTTTGTTCGGTGTCTTCAGATGGGGTGATTTTGCTCTTCTTTAGAGCTCTCTTTTCTTTTGTAACCTTAATACGCACCCTGACCATCTCTGGAGAAAAGATGGGAAGCCTGATAACCTGATCTGGATAGATGAGATCGAGGTTTTTTAAGGTAGGATTAAATTTCTGAACCAGTTTTAGATATTCGTCATAAAGGTATTTGTGCTGTATTTTATACTTTCCATAGACGACCCTTGTTAAGCTATCACCGGATTTAACCACATAATTCTCGAAATCTACATCTTTCAACGAGGAAATACCCATTATTGATTTCTGGACAAATTTTTCAGCATCCCCTCTAATTGGTGTTATATTGAGTGGAATCAATATAGTTTGTCCCGGGTGAATAATGTCGAGATTTGTTAAAGATTTATTCATGCTTTTTAATAAGGAAAGGAGCTCGGCAAGATCTGGTCTTTTGAGCAGCCCTCTCTGGCGCAGAATTTTCCAGATGTAATCGCCGTTTTTTACCGTATAGGTCTCACAAGAAACCTCCCTCCCTTTCATCTTTTTGACCTTGGCCTGCTGAACTAAAGAGATAGAGAATGTGTCTTGCTCCTTTCCTTGAACCGGAGGTGTACATAAGTATGGAAAAGCAATCAGGAATATGAGGTAAAT
>JAFDHR010000493.1 GCA_019308645.1 Deltaproteobacteria bacterium | reverse complement strand
GTCATTTGAATATACACTTGCTTCTGATGTATCATCAATTCTGGTTTATCTTTGCTGAGGCTGCTATTACCAGGTCTGGGCCAGGG
Organism: Deltaproteobacteria bacterium; assembly: GCA_019308645.1. The sequence goes on along the minus strand of JAFDHR010000493.1, from coordinate 4,252 downwards.
CTTAAGTGCCTAAAGTGCCTAAAGTTAACTCCTTTAATACTCAACCACTCAACCATTTGACCACTCAACTACTTTCATCCTTCGTTGTGGCCGAAAGGCCATGAGTGTTCATCAAAATTTATGGTAAGCCTGGATCACCTGATCCAGCTTCTTGGCAGCATTTTTGTGGTCAAAGCGTTCACTGAGGCCTCGAGCACAAGCGCTCATATTCTTTCTGAGTTGGATGTCCTTGAGAAGACTTATAACATACTCGGTGAACTCATCATAATCGTCTGTCACAAACATCTCTTCCCCGTTTACCGGGTCAATACCAAATGCTGCAAGGCTTGTTGAGACGATTGGGAGCCCACAGGCCAAGGCTTCAAGCATCTTTCCACGAAATCCTCCCCCAAGTTCAATAGGAGCAACAAAGACGTCGCTTTTCCAGTAGACTTTTCTTACATTCGAGTGTGTTCCTCCCTCCCGGACAATAATGCGATTACTTCTGAGAGCAAGGAGCTCAGGTGGAGGCGCAAACCCTATTGCGTAGAATGAAGCATCGGGGACCTCTTTCGATATCCTTTCCCAGCAGTGCTTCATAAAATTCTGCACCGCATTGACATTTGGGTGATGCTGGAAGTTTCCAAGAGAGAGTATATTCTTTGAATCCCACGATCTCTCAAAAGGAGGCGTATAAAAGTTAGTGTCTACACCATGGTGAACAACACCTGTCTTTCCTTTGAGGTCCGGTGCGAGACGGGTAAGGACCTCCATATCCTCACGCGTAAGGGAAAGTACCCTGTCGACCGATCGATACATCCTGAACTCGTAGTCGAAAAGTTTCTCAATCGTCTGTTCACTAATATCCTCTCCCTTGCTGACACGCTGCCGGAACGCCTGAGTATAGCACTCATGAACAGAGATAACCGTCATGGTGTCCCGAGGAATAACATCTTTTGCCCCTTCAAGATATTGACCCATCATTGAGTACTCAGCGATAATCGCATCATAAAAATTTCCTGCGAGAAGAGATCTAAATGCCTCGTCAAGCTGTGGGTTGTATCCACCGTCTCCTGAAAGGAAGAAAGGGGGGCGTTTGAGCTTAGTTTCAAGTTCTTTAACCTGTCTGGAGGTTCTTCGCTTGGGGGAGTCGATAAGTACGATATCCTCGCAATAAGCATCGAGGCTTTTATCTTTGTAATCCTCGTCTGAAGAAGCTGGAGCAAGAACCGTTATCCGATAGCCCATTTTGGAAAGGTTCTTGATCCTGTGATGAATGAGTATTGGGCCTCCAATAACACTCTGCCTGGGAAAAACTTTGGGTATAAAGAGAAGGTTCAAATTCGATTCTCCTTTCTATCATCGCCATTTTATTCTTTTCTCTTGCCTTCAATGCTGGTTGTTATTATTTCTTCGATAATCTCTCCCATCCTTTTGCCAGGCCGAACTCGTCCTTTGTACGTTATTCGTTCCACAACCTTCTTCATACCCACAACAGCCAACCCCCACGTCCAGACATGTCCTTCTTTTGTATCCAGGATAAATACAACTGAACTTCTTCCTTCCTGTCCCCCAATAAGTATCGCTGTATAACGACCAATTTCTGAATCTGCTGCTATTGTAGGTGTTGCTATTAGCAAAGTAACGATTATAACTAAACTTGTAAATATAATTCTCATGATGTCCTCGACTAGATTATTCTGATAAAAATTCCTTTTACGTAATGAAACTATAGCCAAAAAAGATTAGAAGATCAAGATCTACCCATTTTATAAAACTCTCTTCCCTTCACACAACCTCTTCTATACTATTAAACCCGAAAAGTTTCGCAATTATCTTATCCGCCCATTGAAAGTCATGGTCTTGAAAAATATTTGAATTGCTGTATTTAAATGAACACCCATGGCCTTTCGGCCACAACTAAGGATGAAAGTAGTTGAGTGGTTAAGTGGTTGAAGTAGTAAAGGCCTTAACTTTAGGCACTTTAGGCACTTAAGCCCTGGCCCAGACCTGGTAATAGCAGCCTTAACTTTAGGCACTTTAGGCACTTAAGCCCTGGCCCAGACCTGGTAATAGCAGCCTCAGCAAAGATAAACCAGAATTGATGATACATCAGAAGCAAGTGTATATTCAAATGACGTCGCACCAGGGCAGGCTCACTTTAGGCACTTTCATATAAAGGGTGCCTATATATGGGAAGGATGTTTACTCTGCCTTAACAAGCAATACCTGACCGGGATAAATAGTGCTTCGAGGGGCCAGTTTATTTATCCTAAGAAATTCCGAAAGGTTCATATGATGTTTCTGAGCGATCATAGATGGCGAATCCCCTTTTAAGACTATGTATTGCTGCGTGTTTATCTCCTTAAAACTACTCAGGTCTTGAGAGATCATGAGAACCTGTCCTACACGTAGACTGGTATCATTAAGCTTATTCACGGACTGGATGGCCTTGGCCGTTGTTCCAAACCGATTAGCAATTGTCCAGAGAGAATCCCCTTTCCGAACCACGTATTCTACTGATTTTTCTTTTGACTTTAAGCCAGGGTCTGGCAAGGAAATCCTCTTTGAGGAGGCATATCTTCTAGTCGGAATCTTGAGTTTCCAGCCAGCTCTTATAAAATGTCTGCTTTTTAATCCATTCATAGCCATAATTGCCCTGACACTTGTTCTATATCGGCGTGCGATAACAGACAAAGACTCACCCTTTATAACCCTATGCTTCAGATAGGCAGAAACAGGGGGATGCCAGCTTGGTATATCATCTAATTTTGAAAGGAGTTCTAGACCCTTGCCTTTGGGCACCTTCAATGCATAGGCTCTGTCGGGGGTGTAATTATACCTTAATGCTGGATTGAGGTCTTTCAAAAGTCTGTACGACACTTCAAGGTGTTTTGAGACTGTCTTGAGGTGAACCTGCTTGTCAATGGTAATATCTTCGGTTTCAATTTCTTCCTCTACAGGGGGAAGGCTTAAGCCATGGGCTTCAGGATCGTTCAGAATATGTAAGACAGCCAGAAACTTGGGGACATAAAAAGCTGTCTCTCTGGGTAGTTTTTCATAAAGGTCCCAGAAATTGTCAAGATAGCTGATCTTTTGAGTCCGAATACACCTCAATACCGTCCCCTCTCCGCAGTTATATGCAGCCAGAGCCGTTGTCCAGTCCCCAAAGATTTTATGTAATTCTTTAAGATAGGCAATGGCTGCCATGGTCGATTTTTCAGGATCCATCCTTTCGTCGATCCAACGGTCCCTCTTTAATCCGAATTTATATCCTGTTGAGGCAATAAACTGCCATAATCCAAGAGCCCTAGACCTCGAAAGCGCTCTAATCTTGAACCCACTTTCAATAAGGGGTAGCCATGAAAGCTCCTCGGGTAGACCTGCTTCCTTGAGTGCCCTTAGGATGGCAGGGCGATATCTACCTGAGCGACGATAAGAATCAAGAAAAAACTTCCTCTCTCTGCCTGTAAACCTGGCCAACGCCCTTTCCACATGCCTATTACTCACAAGAGGAATCACCTTGTTACGTCCATTAACCACCGTAAACCTTGAAGCGTAAACCTCCATAATCCGCTTTGATATGGTATAGCGCAAATCTTCCCTTTGCTGTAAAATCTCCGGGCCATCTTCAGGATTAACTTTTAGTATGAGAGAATAGGCCTGATCAAGGGCATCGATGGCATTAGGCAAATCTCCCTGTTGCCAGAAATCATACGAGACCTGGCAAAACTCAAGAGCTGAATCAAGTATTTCCTGGCTGGTTTTTTCTGGGGTTTGTAGAGCTGGAGACTGGGGACTGCTTTCAAGGGCTTCAGGTTGGGGTAAAGATTCTTCCTTCTCGATCTTGACAGGGCTAACAATTTTTTGTTTTTCCTCGATCTTGGGCAGAGTAGCCACCTTTTGCTCCTCTTCGGTTTTTCCAGGAGAGGAAGTCTTTTCTTCTTTCTCGTTCCTGGACAGTGGTGTGAGATCTTCCCTGCCCTCTGTCTTTGCAGTTACTGCAATCTCTTCTTCCTCATCCTTGGCCGGGACTGCATTCTTTTGCTCTTCCTGCTTCTTAGGAAGAGAAGAAGCTTTTTGCTCCTCCTCGATCTCTTCAGGAATACCAATCTTTTCTTCTTCTTTATTGCCTGGCAGGGATGCAATCTTTTGCTCAGATGTTGAAGGGGATGGTTTAGAATGGGACTCTTGCAGGACAACCTTCTCTGAAAGTGGTTGTTTCTCAGGTCTGAGATGAAAGATATCTGTGGTACAACCACCACAAAAAAGC
>JAFDHR010000492.1 GCA_019308645.1 Deltaproteobacteria bacterium | reverse complement strand
CTCCTGCTGACAGTGACTTCAAAGGATGATAATTTTCACAACCAGTTGCAGCCCCATAGTCTCCAATAAGAGACTACTATTATAACAAATATAAAAGATATCAATAAACGGAAAAGCATTTAACTCATTGTTTGTTCAATATCCATGAATGTTTGATCCTCGGAAAGAAAATGTCAGATTGGCCATTACTATACTCCATGGCTCTGGGCAGGAATCCGGGCTCTAAATAGTCGGTTATGACAGAAAAATTCAAAGAATGATGTGAAAGATGGGCAAATCAGCTATCAATGACGTCCACTTTTTTGTGAATGTTGAAGCGGCACATTGAACGTGCTGAGGTCGCCGGGTTAGCTTCTATCAAAAAACCAGCAGCAAGGTAAGTTACTGAAGGAGCATTACGGGACGATGGATGTTGGGATGGTCTCTGCCGGAGATGAGTTATAATTATCAGCAAACACTCCTTGACGAGGATTACAACTCAGGTTATATCAATATATCATCACCACCGTTGGTTGAATACTTTTTTAAGCAACAAGGCGTGGCCTGGTATTACATAACAAGCATAGTGGTGTTATGCTGCTCCTGGCAGATCCCCGGACATATTCTTTATCGAGGAAGAGCGGGAGTGTCTCAGGCCGTGATTCCGTCTTATTTACCGGTAATTTTAATAGCCCCCGTAGCTCAGGAGGATAGAGCAACGGATTCCTAATCCGTAGGCCGCCCGTTCGAGTCGGGCCGGGGGTACCAAGATTATACGTAATGAAAATTTAAATATTTTCATTTGAGTTAAACAATTTTCTTCTGCGACTGAGGCACACACAAAGCACTCATAGTCTCAGAAATGGTATGCTGACTGAATGTTATATAATTGAATATTTCAAGCATGCGAATGCGAGGCTTTCCTTCGATAACAAAATCGTTGCTTTCAAAAAGGTAAAAACATGTTTAATCGCAATCTTAACTGCGAAACTTAAGGTTTTTCACCACCAAGAGTTGGGGTTAATCGATGGCAGGGATGGAGGATCGTGAATTAGAAGTGAAATTTATTGTTCATCATCCGGGCGCTATGCGAAAAGCCGTTCTTCATATCGGGGCAGAATCTCGAGGCGAGGTTCGGGAGATAAACTACATATTCGAGAACTCGGATGGAACTTTAAATTCCACAGGCAGGCGCCTCCGACTCAGGCAGGCCAACGGCGTGCTTCTTACTTATAAAGAGAGACCCGACAACCCCTTGCCAGGCGTAAAAGACATGCTGGAGATCGAGACCGAAGTGGCAGATCTTGAAAAGATGCAAAAAATCCTCAAACGGCTGGGATACCGTGTGGATATGGCCTATGAAAAATACCGGGAGACATTCATTCTAGGAGATATTCAGATCGTCATAGACCGGATACCCATCGGGACATTCATGGAGATAGAGGGGCAGAGAAGCCGAATCCTCTCCGTTGCCCGGCGATTGGGTCTGGACCCCGGCGAAGCAATTGCCGTCGGCTATGTGGAGATGATTCGCATCGTCTGTGGAACCGAAGGGCTCGATTCTCGAAACATTACATTTGATAATTTCCCATCAAACATCGATCCAAGCAAGTACCATTTCCCGAGGATCAAAGGTCATTAAATATATGAACACTGCTCCTGTCTTTACATGTCAAAAAGATTAATTGCAAAGTAATCTCCCGTGATTTCACGCCGAAGGGTTTTTTCAATGCCCAATCTGGCGCCAGCGCTACGATGTATTGATACCATAACAGCCTGTCCGATGTTAAAACAATACTTAATGCTTAGTTAATAAATAGATCATCGTACGGCGCGCTAGAACAAAATAAGCTTCATGGAGGCAGCCCATGGAGGAAAAACAGTTCACTGAGCACTTGTTGGATCAAACGGAGCGGCAAGAGAAGGAATGGGTCCGTGAGGTGGAAAAAGCCATCCAGAGCGAGCGACCGCGTTTACCCGAATTCGCCACTGTATCAGACATTGAGGTGAAGCCGGTATATTCGTGCTTGGATGTCCATAAAATGGACTATGAGAGGGAGATGGGTTTTCCGGGCTTTTTCCCTTTCCTGCGGGGTGTTTATCCCACCATGTACCGGGGGAGGCTCTGGACCATGCGGATGTTCTCGGGACTTGGGGCCGCGGAGGACACAAATCGGCGTTTCCATTACTTGGTGGGGCATGGAGAGACGGGACTTTCCGTGGCTTTTGATTTCCCAATGCTCATGGGGTATGACACGGATCACCCGCTCGCCAGGGGG
>JAFDHR010000491.1 GCA_019308645.1 Deltaproteobacteria bacterium | reverse complement strand
AAAGAAGTCCTTAGGCGAAAATGGGAGCACAACTTGAGCAATCGGCAGATCGCCAAACAGTTGTTCCATTTCCCATAGTACCGTTAAGGAATACCTTCTCAGGGCTAAGCAGGCCGGACTCTCATGATCTCTGCCTGATGAGCTTGACGATGCTGCTATTGAGAACCTGGGAGCACGATTCAATAATTCTGTGGGGGATTGGTGATTTGGGGCGGTTGCTCTGAAGGCACCAGATGTGTCATTTCTCTCTAATGCTCATCCTTTTCTAATCTTTTTTCCACATAATCATTCCACTCAGTTAATGACTCTGATTTATCAACACAGGCCTCTGATATCAAGGGGAGGATGAGATCTGCAGAAGGCTGCAAATTGATTAAGTCCGGCCTTTCTAAGATGTGGGCCATGTGTTGATAAAAAAGATCCTCGTTTTTCATCATGAGATTGATAGCGAGGTTCATCTCCTGTAGCGCCATCTTTTGATTTGAGATTTTTGAAAAGATTTCAGCCATATGGAGATGGGCATCGATTTTTTTCGAACTCTCTTTAGCTGCCTTTCGGAAATATGTCACCGCTCTGCCAAATTGATCCTTCTGTTTGTAGGCTATTCCAAAGAGTAGCAAAGCATCTTTTGTTAATCCTTCTTCCCCCTTTGATTTGTTGAGATGAGAAATAGCTTTTTCAGGCTCTTTGTTTCTTAAGTAATATAGGCCCATATTGAAATTGGTGTATGGATCATCGGGGTTTAACAGTATCGCTTCTGTCAAATATTTGTGAGCTAAATTAGGCATTCTTTCTTTATCGTAAATAGCAGCTAAGTTACTAAAAGCAGGGAAAAAGTACGGATTTATTTGGATTGCTTTTTGATAATAGGATTTTGCTCTTTTAAAATCTTTGAGCCCAGAGTATATCTTCCCAAGGTTGTAGAAGATTACAAGTGCTTCATTTCTTCGGTGGATAACCGAGCTCTCTAAGGCCTTTTTATATTCCGAAATGGCTTCCTCTCTATATCCATAGTCTTGATAATAACGCCCCAAGTTATGATGGGACCGGAATTGATCGGGTGCTTTTTCAATGGCATCAATCCAGAGGCTTTTCTCATTTTTCCAGGTAAAATTTCTTATAAATGTGGAATGACCCAATCCTATTACAAAGAACAAAATAAAACTTAACAGAATATATTGCATCGGTTTTTTTGCCGAATAATAGTTGAAGAGATAAAAAAACCCAATAACAATGGGCACGAAAAAGAGCATGGAAGGAATGTAGTTTCGATGTTCGAATATCAGTTCAAGGGGGAAAATAGTAGATTCTATTGCATGGTTTAGAAAAAAGAAGAGAATGCAAAATGATATTAAGGGACGTTTTTTTGCTGAATAGATCGCATAACCAATAGCCCCTGCAATAAGGAAAACAGAGAGAATAGTTGATATAGGGCTAAAGAGTGAGGTTGAAATTTGAAAGGAGTGTGCTACGCTTAGTCTGTTGGGGACGGGATAAAGTAAAAGAGAAATATAAAAGATAATGATCCTTGGCTCAGTTAACAATCTTTGAGTCAGGGTAAATGGCCTATTTTCATAGCCATTCAAAAATGCAAAGATATTTCCGCCATGAATATATATATATGTAAATCCTAATATCAGAATCGCTCCTATAACAATGAAAAAAATATTCAAGTTTTTTCTGATGTTTTTCACTGTTATTTCCTGGAGGAGGAGAATTTCATAAATGAAAATGCTTAAGGGGAGCATAGCTGCATTCTCTTTTGAGCCCAAAGCCAATACAAAAGATAAAATACAAAAGATAAAAAAGAGTATTTTATCATGCCTTACTTCGGCTTTCCTGGCTTTTAGGTAAAAGTACATGCCCATAATATAAAACATGCCAGCTAACGAGGCCATTCTCTGGACGATATAGGTTATAGCTTGCGTCTGAATTGGATTTATGGCCCAGAGAATGGTGGACAAAAGGGCTATGGAGTAAGAGTGCGTAGTATATTTTGTCTTTAATGTTGGGAGATTTAGTGTATGATAGATGAAGAGAAAGAGGAAGATAGACGAAATAAGGTGAATGAATATATTGAGCAGATGGTAACCAAATACATCAAGCTCTCCAAAATAATGATTCAAACCAAAACTGAGACAGGTTATAGGTCTATAAAGAACATGATGATTGTTGCGATCAGAAAAGAGCGTTCGTTTTACATGTTCCCATGTTATTTCTTTGAGATGCAGATTGGGATTAGTAGTAATGTTTGGTTC
>JAFDHR010000490.1 GCA_019308645.1 Deltaproteobacteria bacterium | reverse complement strand
TTGCTGAAGATATTCGAGCAGCTTTGGAGTTATTAGCTGAAGATGCATTCCACTCACAATTGCGAACCCATAAGTTGAAGGGCAAACTGGGAGGGTTCGTGGGCATGTAGTGCGGGATACGATCTCAGGATCATTTTCAAGTTCGTGCAACATGAGGGGGCTGAGGCTATTCTTCTGGAGACAGTTGGGACGCATGAAGAAGTTTACTAAAGAGCATCCGCATGGTCAAAACTGGCTTATGCAAAGATCGTAATTGAAAAGGTATTCCGCATAAAAGCGGATGGAGCCGACCTTGCTCCACTCGGCGGCTCATCCACGAGCTGTTATTTCCTAAAAGTCAAGTGAAAAATAGAAAAGCTACTAAAAAACCTAATCATTTTGTTTTTAGAATGGACGTATTTGTTTATTTTTCAAGGGTCGGAATTTGGCAAGCTTGGACGCAGTTCACCTACCAAGTTTTGCAACACAGACTGCAGGAAACGGTGGGGTTCGGTTTGCCAGAGCCCTTGATCTAATCTTATTTTCTTCAATTCGTTTTTAACGAATCAATTAATTTTCTTATTCGATCCAGGGGTGTCGAGACGGTCGATGGTATCTGTTAGACGAAGCGTCTCGCGCTTGATGAGACTTCTTATGGACATCAGCGATCAACCATCCGACCCCTGTAAATTTAGAACAGGTTGTTTGTGCGTCTTTTTATTGGACGCTTGTATTTTTTACAAATGAGGTCATGCCCAGGAACGATATTGTCAGTGACTTATTAACTTCGAATGATTAAGCAGCTTTTTTTTCGTTTTGATTTCTTAAAAATAGCAAAGACGATATGGTCATTATCAACCTGGCTGGGGAATAATTTGCTTCAGCCTTTTCCCCAGGTCATGGTGATAGCCCTGATGAGTGGTTTTGAAGGTAAAGGCTTTGCCTCTTTGAATACCATTGGTATCGAGAACGGCAGCTTGACCATTGACGAATTGCCGCTTCTGTTGTAGAGATTTGAAAGCCATAGGGTTGCTCCTTTGTTCCTGGTGGGTTTTTTTTATTTGTAGATATAATCTAAAATTTTGTAGCATTTGGGCAAGTTATTTTTTACTTTTTAATATAGAAATCGTTCGGCTAACTAAAAATAGGAGGAAATATGAAGGCTGAGTTTACAGCAATTATTGAATCAGCACCTGAAGGTGGATATTGGGCAATTTGTCCAGAGGTGCCTGGTGCTAACGGACAAGGTGAAACAATAGAAGAGGCAAAGAATAACTTGCGAGAAGCTATTGAACTGATTTTAGAAGATCGCAGGCAGGATATTCTGCGTGGTTTGCCTGAAGACGTGGTACAGGATAAGGTGGTTATTGGATGAAACGACGTGATTTAGAACGAAAATTAAGAATTGCTGGTTGTTATTTAAAACGAGAGGGCAAATCACATTCTCTTTGGATCAATCCTAAAACTGGGGTTATTGAAGCAGTACCACGACATAATGAGATCAAAGAACCATTAGCAAAAAAGATACTTAAGAATTTAAATGCAGAATAAAAAGCATAACAAAAGGGTGCACTTGACCGCCCTGCCCGACGGTCAGGCGGGCATTCCGCTGCGGCCTTCGGCCTTGCTTCATGTCGGCAAGTGACCCATGTCGTTAGCCGTAGGATATAAATGCCAAACGAAATAATCCCATACATTGAAATGTGCAGGCGCGAAGGAGTGAGCCTGCAAAGAGGAATGAATTATCAAATCGGAGGTAATCATTCCGTAATTTTGATGTCTGTTCGGCCTGGTGCTCCATATGAAGACAGATATGAAGATGATGGAACAATAATAATATATGAAGGTCACGATGCTCCAAAATCAAAAAATAATCCAGATCCTAAGAAAATTGACCAGCCTGAATTTACTCCTGCAGGTAATTTAACTGAAAATGGCAAATTTCATAAAGCAGCGCAGGATTACAAAAATGGATTGAGAGAACCTGAGCGCATTAGGGTATATGAAAAAATAAAACAGGGAATTTGGTCATATAATGGTGTTTTTCACTTGGTCGATTCATGGATTGAAACTAGTAACGGAAGAAAAGTTTTCAAATTCAAATTGGTAGCAGTTGAGGGAGAAGAAGATTTTGAGAAACCTGTTCCGAGTAATCCAAAGCACCGAAGGATCATCCCTACATGGGTAAAACTGGAGGTTTGGAAGAGAGATGGCGGTAAGTGTGTAAAATGTGGGGCAACAGAGGACCTTCATTTTGACCACATAATTCCTTTTTCAAAAGGAGGCT
>JAFDHR010000489.1 GCA_019308645.1 Deltaproteobacteria bacterium | reverse complement strand
AAAAGGGGATATTCCGCTGCTGAGGCTGAGACAGCAATGAAGGTGATGACCCAGGAACACATCAAGGTCGATGATATCCCAAGCGAGAATATCCTTACAAATGATAATCTTGGCTTGGTGTCTATAGGAAAAATCCTCCAGTCACTGGAAGGATGTGCATGCCCCATGGGGGTTCTGAGTCGTGAATTTTTGAGGAAGCTTAGCCTCTCCAGACACGAAATAGCTATCGTAGATATGGAAGCAGGAGTAGAGCATTTTGGCAGGGGTGTTGAGACAAGCATAGATGCTGTGCTTATTGTGGTTGAGCCTTCTTTTGAATCTCTCCAGCTTGCTGACAGAATAAATAACCTCTCTCGTGAAATTGGCGTTGATAACATTTGGTCTGTCCTAAGCAAGGTCCCTTCAAATGGGATTGCCGCAAAACTAAAGGGTGAATTAGACACAAAAGGCATCGAAATAATCGGATGTATCCATTATGATGAAGGTATCTTTCAATCTTCTTTAGAAGGCCGCATCTTTGGCAAAGGAAAGGGAAGTGAGGAGATTATAGATGTGTTCGATTCAATTGTTTCAAGAGCTAATGCAGGGCATTAGTTTTTCTGGTTGGAGTAAGACATAATTATTGATCAAAATAAATAAAATTAAAGAGAAAGGGGGTCTTTTACAATGTGTCTGGCAAAGGCTTATATGAGCAAGGAAATGATTGAACCAATCTTAGAAAATATTAGCCATATGGACCTTGATGGTAAAAGCGTACGAATGGAAACCATGTTTGGGGAAGAAAAGGTAATCTCAGGTAGAGTTCTCGAGGTGGATTTTGAAAATTCTAAGATAATAGTAGAACCCTTTAATAAGTCTGATCCTGGCGGAAATACCTGAAGAAAAAAGGCGGAGAGAGCATAAATGAAGTGTAATCGATGTGGTCGGGAAGTTAAAGAGGGTGATAGTTATACTCATTTTGGTGAAACACTGTGTGAGGACTGCTACTTAGATATGAGATTAGAGGTAAAGGCGTGTGATCCATGGGCAGTTCATTCTGCAACAAGGCTTAGAGAGAGCTCAGGCCTTAAGGGGGCTGAGGGTCTGAACGAATTGCAGAAGGCAATCTATGAGCTTGTGAAAAGCAAGGGCAAGGTTACAAGGGAAGAAGTGATGGGGAATCTTAACCTATCCGAGCAAGAGATTCAGAAACAACTCGCTATACTGAGGCACTGTGAGCTTGTTAAAGGGTATAAAGAAGATGGCAAGGTTTATCTGGTTCCCTTTAGCTAGGAAGGGATACTGGCTTAAGTATTAGAAGGGATGAGTAGGTATATTCCTTGGGATCATATGTTAAATACGTGAAGATAGAGGAAGGCAAGATTAGAAAGGATAGCCAAGAGGGACAGAAGATTGGTTCAAAGCCTAATATTGTTAGAATATTACAAAGGATAGGCATAAAAAATGGTCAGACCATATTAGATTTTGGTTGTGGCTCTGGTACCTATACCATTCCGGTTGCTAAAATAGTTGGTAAAGAAGGCAAGGTTTATGCTTTGGACAAAGACAAAAATGCCTTAGATAATTTGATGAAGAAGGCCAAGTTAGATGGTTTGAAAAATATAAGGAGAATTGCTACATCAGGAGAGCTAAGAATTGAACTTCCAGATGAATCGGTGGATGTGAGCATTATTTTTGATGTCTTTCATCGTTATTATTTTCACCAGATTGACGACAGAAAGAGACTATTAGATGAAATTTATAGGATTACAAAAACAAATGGATTCGTCTCGGTTTGGCCGAAACATATGGAATCTGAGGCAAGGGATGAGATAGAAGGTGCTAATTTTTATATGGAAAGGGAGTATTTTGGGACCTTAATACATGACAACAAGGATATTGAGACAGGTAAGGTGATAAATTTCATAAAAAAGTCAAGATATTGTTAGGGTTGGATAGAAATGCTAATAATATTCTTGTTCCTGACTATTCAGCGCATAATGTACAAATTCAAAATAGAATTACATATATTTACATAATCAATATAAATTATAGAGGGGGTAACATGAGTAAAGTAATAGAAATTACAGATCAAAATTTTGAAGTAGAGGTTTTAGAATCAGATGTTCCAACTGAAGTTGATTTCTGGGCACCCTGGTGTGGCCCCTGTAAGATGGTTTCACCCGTATATGATAAACTTTCAGAGGAGTATGAAAATTTTAAATTCTGCAAGATTGATGTGGATCAGAATCCCCAGACGGCAATGCAATACCATATTGTCAGTATT
>JAFDHR010000034.1 GCA_019308645.1 Deltaproteobacteria bacterium | reverse complement strand
GGTCAAAGCATTAATATAGGAGGAACATTGCTCCTCGATTTTGAACAGGTCAAATATTTCTAACATTGCTACCTGGAATAGGCCACGGAAAAAATCCCAGAGTCTTTGAGCGTAAGTGATCGTTGCCGATTCATCGGCGAGTTCTTGAAAGAGATTTCCAGTGGTTCCATAATTCTCTTTTTCATTAAGGAAATTCAGTAGGTTGTATTGAAGGAAATTCACTGTTGTAGAGAAGACTTGGGCATTGAAATTAATACTTTGGTCTTTGCCAAGCCCAAGGAGCTGCTTGCATTCTTTGAAGCAGACTTCCGTGGTCCAGCGTTTCGTGTACTTTTTGATAATGGTAGATGAATGTAATCTGGTATTGGTGGTAAGAAAAGCGATCCATTTGGGTTCTTTGCGTTTCTTCTTTCCTTTGATGATATCATCTTCTGGTTCTTTGTACCCCTTTGAAAACACAATGACGGCACTTTCATGAGAGCCTGGCAATTTCACTGTAGCCCTGGCTAAAAGGACACCTGTTCTAGAATCTTTTCTGAGAGTGGATATTACTTTTTGGTAAAGCTCGGAGAGGCGATATTTTTTACCCTTGTATTCATAGTGGACCATGGTGTCTTTCAGACGGCAAACGACATGCACAGCACTGTTAATTTTCCGGATAGCCCTGATAAATGATGGCCATGCATACCAGCTATCAAAGAGTACATATCCAGCTCGGATGCCGCAATCGAAAGCTCTTTGAATCATTTGTAAGGCTAAAGCAGGTTTGCCAAGATATTTGGCATCATAGCTCATTTGGCCGCTTATACTTCTTGGGTCTCCGATTCTCTCCTCCGGGCTTTGGGGATGGCGCTTTTTGCTAAACCAATAAGAAAAATCAATAGGATAGAAGTTCTGTCCTGTGAAAAGCCCAAGGGTGACAATACAAAAACCCAATACGCTCCGCCCAAGATTATGGTCATAAATGAAAGAGACGTTTTCAATTTTCTTGCCCCGCTTCGGCATCGCACTGTCATCAATCACAAGGTAGCGCTCTTCTAAAGGGAATTTTTCAAAGTTGAGCTTCTCAGAGATCATAATCAGGACTTTGTACATAAATGAGCGCCAGCGAGCGTCAGTCTGTTTAAATCTATAAAAGGCATCTTTGCGGGCAATGCACCAGTGATACCATCGCCTCTGGCAAAAACTATGGACGGTTTTAATCTTTAGCATAGGTAAAACGGTCAGCATGAACAGCAGGTGCGCCGCATGATAGCCATCCTTCTTCCTGATTTTGGTATGGTTCAGGTGGGTTTTGACATTGAGCATCCTGAAGGTGCGATCGATTCGTGATTCGAAAATGTTTTTGCCTTTCGTCACATAATTTTCGATTTCTCCTTTGAACTTTTTGTAATGTGTATTATCAATAAGTTAACATACCACAAAATGGAGTCCATTACCATTTAAAAATACACAAAATAGTGATTTCTCATCTCTTTAAGTTTTATTTAGGGGTGCGAAACTTGAGTTATTAATATGGCAAATAGTTCCTTTTTACACCAATAGCACCTATCTATTGGATTATTGACGAACTTGGGGTCAGACAATTCCTGAGTTTCAATGATTTTATGTCTTACCCCTAAGCTCTGAGCTAAGACCATTGCTTGTTCTATCTCCTCTGAAGGATAGACAGGAGACTTCGCAGTAACAGCTAAAACTTTATCTCCCAATACATCCTTAGCAACTGTAGCTAGAAAAGTGCTATCCACACCACCTGAGTAAGCAATAAGCACACTTTCCATGTTGGTTAATATTTCTTTTAACTTTTTTAATTTCCTCTTCAATGTAAGTTCAAATACCTCCCCCTTCCTTGAATTCTCCCGCGGACGGTAAGAATCTTTCTATGATCTCTTTTCTCTTCTTCTCCAAGTATTTATCGAATTCTATGGACATGCCTTCTCTTGCCTCTAATTTCTTTATTCTTTCTTTAAGTTTCTCCTGTTCATGCGTCACAAACTGAATGGCATCAGCTATTGGGTCAGGAAGTTTTCCGTGTTCTAAATCCTGAATCTCCTTTATTGAAAATTCCATGCCAATCTTTCCAGGAACCCCAACTACTGTAGCCCCGGGGGGAACATCATTCACTACCACGCTCCCGGCGGCGATTCTTGCTCCATCCCCAATTGTAATTGCTCCCAAAACTATCGCGCCTGCTCCTACCACTACATTATTCCCCAGGGTAGGATGACGCTTCCTCTTTTCTAAGGTTGTGCCGCCCAGGACAACGCCCTGATACATCAAAACATCATCACCAATCTCGGCAGTTTCACCTATTACTACACCCATACCATGATCAATAAAGGATCTTTTGCCAATCTTTGCCCCCGGGTGAATCTCGATCCCTGTTACCCAGCGGTTGATGTGGGAAATCAATCTTCCGATAAAGAGCAAATTATGTATCCAGAAGAAGTGGGCTATTCTGTGTAGCCAGATAGTATGGAGTCCTGGATAGCAAAAGATAACCTCTAACACGCTTTTTGCCGCTGGATCCTTGGTAAATACTGTCTGGATATCCTCTCTCACTCTCTTAAACATCTCATTTACCCTTTTATATTCTTAAAATTTATCACACTCTAAGCTGTTAAAATCTTATCTCCATCGCCCGGAGTGGACAGACCCTAATGCAAAGCCCACAGGCAATACATTTATTGTCATGAAAATGTACCTCTCTGGTTAAGGGTTCAACCACAAAGGCGTCGGCCGGACACAGAGGAACGCATACACTGCAATGGCTACATCTTTTGTCATTGCGAATAATATCTTGAGATAGAGGTTGAACTTTTACTCCGACCTCTGTCAGATATTGGATGCCTTGTTCATAATTTTTGTCTTCTCCGCTCAGCTCCAAAACCAATAAGCCCCCTTCTTCCGGGCTAATATAGGCCTTCAAGATATTGAACTCGATGTCATAGTCTTTAACCAACTTATACACTATTGGCTGGTCAGCAAGTTTATCCGGAAAATGGAGTACTATCCTTTTAGAAATCATCTCGATTACCTCCAAAAAGTGAATGTAGGAAGGCGTAGAGGGGAAATTTTTCCCCATCTATGCCTTCCACTCTTTCATTTCTTGTTAATTTTCAATCGGCCTTTCTGCAAGTGGCTTAAAGGTATAGCCAGTCCCTGGACCAGGTAGATAGGCTACAGGCTCGCTGAGAAGAAAATCACCCTTTTTAATCCACTCCTTTAAGACATTGGCAATCTCAAATGCCTTGGGATAGCTGGAGAGGTTTCCTGTGGGAACCTCCCTGCCTTGAGTAGCAATCTTCCCACTCTTAAGCTGGGCATAGTTTACCTCCCCAAGACTCCCTTTTTTCCCTTGGGGATAGGCCTCACTGTAGTCAACAATCTGGGTCCAGAGGTCTTCGTCTTTCACCGTAGTATATCGGCATATCTCCTCATTAAGAATAGGAATGGGAATACCAATACCAACGGTAAGGGTTGTTCCATAGCCTTGCATGGATGTTCCTGCCAACCACTCAGGTCTCATTTGTTTTAGATCTCCTAGAACAGCCAATGCGCCTGCTGGAGCGCAGGGTGTGCCATTTTCTTTGCGTGGCACTGAGGGATTATGCTGTGTCCCTTGCCAGACTATATAGCCCACTCCACCTCCTAAAAAGATCCTTGTGCCAATACCAATTGTCTTATAATGGGGATCATTTAGTAGAGGAGAGAGTTGTCCTGCACTGCAATAGTTGGCATTGCCCAGATTGGGCTTAAGCATCCCCATATAGGTATAGATAACCTTGTCAGAGAGGTTTACAGCCACATTGTAGTTCTGGTAAGCATTCCTTGGGTTAAAGAGCACTGCCTCGTTTAGGTCCTTGATATTTATCAAGGTTTCTAACTTTTTCCTTGGATAACAATCTGTCCCATAGGCAGTGGCTACCAACTTCAAATCCTTACCGGCTACTAAATCCTCGATTACATGGCCTCCGCCGTATTTGAACTCACCAGGAAATACCTTATTCCGTGGGTCATCATCAGATAAGGCAGTTGCCCCAATATAGACATCTACAGCAGCAAACCCGGTATAAACCGGGACGTCGTTCAGATAGGCCCTTCCTCCCCCAAGTTTTATCTTTGCTGTGGCATGCCCAATATTGAAATAGGCGCCAGATGAACACATTGGGCCAAAGGTACCGGTTGTAACCACATCTACCTTCTGAGCTGCTTTCTTCACTCCTTGCTTCTCGACGATATCAATGATCTCCTCGGCAGTCACCACCACTGCCTCTCCTTTTTTTAACTTTTCGTTGATCTCTTTAATTGTCTTTGCCATTTTTGCACCTCCAGATTGAGAATCATCCTTTTAGCTGAATCTGTCACCCAATATTTGCCCCTCAGGGGCATAGGCATAATCCATGGCATCATCACCACTCGACTTTTGGGAATTCTAAGTTGTTTCATTTGGTTTGACTCCGTAGACTTTTATACTTAAGACCGAACTTGCAACCTCTTCTATTTTTTCAGACGGTATCTTTGCATTCTCTATGATTGCCTTTGCAGTTGAATCGTTAGTCATACACTCAACAGGGAAAGAGGCCTCATTAATTATCCTAATCTCCTGGAATCCTGATACTCTTATGGCATCGATATATTCGTCCCTCATTATTGCCCCGGAAAGACAACCAATATACGCCTCAATAGAGTTCTTTATTAAATCCGGCAGTTCCTTCATCAAAACTATATCAGAGATCATCAGCCTACCACCCGGTTTTAGTACCCTGAATGCTTCCATGAAGACCCTCCTTTTGTCAGGCGCGAGATTGATAACACAATTTGAGATGACTACATCAACTGAGTTATCAGCAACTGGTATATCTTCAATATCTCCAAGCCTGAACTCTACATTTCTGTGGTCGCTTTTCTTGGCGATTTCTCTTGCCTTTTCAATCATCTCTTGTGTCATATCTACACCGATAACCCTTCCGTTCTTACCAACTTTGTCGGCAGCAAGAAAACAATCGAATCCTGCACCTGAACCAAGATCAAGAATGATCTCACCTTCTTTTAAAGAGGCAAGAGCAACAGGATTTCCACAGCCAAGGCCTAAATTTGCACCCTCAGGAACCGCTTTAATTTCATCCTCGGTATATCCTATCTTCTTACTGATATCCTGCGCTAAATTAGAACTTCCACAGCACGAATCCGCAGGGACGCAACAGGAACTAGTCTGTTTCGCAATTTTGGTATAGCCCTCTCTTACAACTTTCTTTATTTTTTCCTTGTTCATCTCATTTTAACCTCTCTAAGGTTTTAGGCTTCTTGAAACAGTTCTGTGGAAAGGTACCTTTCTCCTATATCCGGAAAAATTACCACAATGAGTTTGTTCTTATTTCCTTCTCTTTTACCTACATGGATTGCTGCCCAGGCGGCTGCACCGGAGGAAATCCCCACCAATATCCCTTCCTCTTTGGCTAATCTTCTAGCCATTATTCCCGCATCTTCATTGGTGACCTTAACAATTTCATCGACTAAATCCAGCCTCAGAACGTCAGGGACAAAACCAGCCCCAATGCCTTGAATCTTATGCGGCCCAGCCTTTCCACCAGAAAGGACCGGAGAATCGGCAGGCTCAACAGCGATAGCTTTAAATTCAGGCTTTCTGGGCTTGATAATTTCAGCTACCCCGGTAATTGTCCCGCCAGTTCCTACACCCGAGACTAGAATATCTACCTTGCCATCAGTATCTCTCCAGGTCTCCTCGGCTGTGGTCAATCGGTGGACATCTGGATTTGCAGGGTTTTTAAATTGCTGGGGTATGAAGTAGTCGAGGTTTTCCGCTACCAGTTGCTCGGCTTTCCTGACCGCCCCTGACATCCCCTCCGCTCCAGGCGTTAGCACCAGCTCGGCACCAAAAATCGACATGAGTTTCCTCCGCTCGCGAGACATAGTGTCAGGCATAGTGAGGATGAGCTTATATTCTCTGGCAGCGCAGACGAAGGCCAAAGCAATACCGGTATTGCCGCTGGTAGGCTCAACGATTACGGTATCATTACTAATGAGCCCTCTCGCTTCAGCATCGACAATCATTGACACCCCAATCCTGTCCTTCACACTCCCAATGGGATTAAAAAACTCAAGCTTTGCCACTACCTCTGCCTTCACCCCAGAGGTTATTTTATTTAACTTAAATAAAGGGGTGTTTCCTATAAGTTCGGTAACATCGTTAGCTATCTTTACCATTTTGTTTTCCCCGTTAATTAATCTCCTCCTCGTTTATCCTCCACATATTAGGGGAGGAAAGGTCTTTATGCACAGCCAACAGAAAAGTCACTTGACATTTATTCACTTTTTGATTCTTTGTTTTTCCCCATTCAAGGCCAATTTCCTTAAAGTAATTGCCCAATCTGAATCATTGATCTGCGCTACCTTCATAATCTCATGTCCCTCATTCTTTAAGCTCCTTGGAACATTTTTTACAGCAGGGAGGTAGTCCAAAATTACCCGGAGCACCTGCCCTACCTGCATTTCCTCCAAGGTGAGCAATGATTTGACAAAGGTATAAGGACACACCTCTCCCTTGAGGTTGATCTCCCGATCAACTTTCGCTGTTTTTATGGTCTCCTCCCTTGCTTGGGAATGTGTCCCCATCCCTGAAGGTAGAATAGCAATGACATCTCCATCCCTTATGGGTGTCTTAATTCCCTTTTTGAGAAACCGGATATCCTCATCTGCGCTCATTGTGCCTCCTTTCAAATTGTATGTGTTTTAATTCGTTCAGAAGGGATTCCACAAAACTGTTCATAGTCAATGAGCTCTTTAATGGTTGGGTTGTTTCCACAGAGTGCACAGTCGTGTCTATGATTAAACCTTGCTTTGTAGATTTCCATTTCCAGGAAATCAAAGAGTAATAACTCCCCAACCAGTGATTTGCCTAAACATAAGATGAGCTTAATTGCTTCTGAAGCTTGAATAGCGCCGACTATTCCGGGAAGGGCACCCAGCACCCCTGCCTCCTGGCAACTGGGCACCATGCCCGGCGGCGGTGGAGCGGGCCAGATACAGCGGAGGCACCCTTTTCCGGGAATGAAGACAGTCACTTGGCCCTCAAATCGTAAAATGCCAGCATGGACATCGGGTTTACCCGCTAGAAAGCACGCATCGTTCACCAGATATTTTGTCTGGAAATTGTCACTGCCTTCAACAACAATATCGTAGCCTGTAATGATGTCCATAATATTCTCTGAGGAAAGCCGTACCGGATACTGGACGACCTCAACATGGGGGTTAATATCAGCAATAGCTTCCGCTGCAGAAACCACTTTCGGTCGTCCAATGTCATGGGTATGGTGAAGAATCTGGCGATGCAGATTGCTCAAATCAACATTATCAGAGTCGCAGATGCCGAGCTTACCAACCCCGGCCGCCGCAAGGTAGAGGGCTGCTGGTGAACCGAGCCCCCCGGCACCAACCAGAAAAACTTTTGCCTCCAGGAGCTTCCTTTGCCCCCTTCCTCCCACCCCGGGGAGGACAATCTGCCGGCTGTAAAGTCTAATTTGCTCTTCTGTAAAACCCAGATACGTTGTTTTCATGTCAATGATCCCTCATTCTCCCCTTCACATCTAAGATGAGAAGGCCCTATTCTTCGGGAATATACCTGTCCAGTTACCCCTCCCATCTTCCGGGGATAAGTGCATTGCAGAACTTAAATCTGCCATCATTTATATTGAATTCGGCAATATTATAGCCCCCTCTTTTAATCAGAATCTTATGACAGCTATGGCAATAGGTATTGCATCCATCATGACCAGGGACATTTCCGATATAGACATAATGTATCCCTCGTTTAAGGGCGATATCCCTTAATTCCTCTAGTGATCTCACTGCGGTAATTGGTAGCGTGGTCAGTTTGTAGTGAGAGAAAAAGCATAAAAAACACAGGGAATGATCCGGTCCAAGTTCCCTTTAATACTAAAGCCGAGTACTCCCCATTTTTTAGGCTACAGCAAACCAGACAAAACCTCACACGATAGGCAAACCTTCATCTTTTCCTTCCAGTTCTTGTGAACCACGCCTTCACAAATGGTGCCGTTAATGAACCAGCAGAGCCTTCCAGCCTGAAACTCCCAGGCCGGACATTGTTTCTTTCGCTCTGTAGGACATTTCATAATAATCCAGCACGGCTTTCGGCCTTTATTTTGCCCCTTCATCCTGGAGAGTAAAAAGAAAAGCTGTCGCTCCGCATGGGCTGGCACCGATCGCCATCCCTGCTCGTAGCTGTGTACAGCCTTTAGAGAAGTGCCTAAAAGTTCAGCCAGCTGTTTCTGTGTCTTGCCCAGCTTTTTGCGGGCCTGTAAAAACTTCTCATTGTCCATAGGCGCCTCCAAGTATGTTTTGTTTGCACACTTACGGAAAAATGACTTTATTCTTAATACCACATTGTGGTACTTATGTCAATAAAAAATATGATTATTACATGACAAAAGAATGATTTGGCGTGAAGGGGTTCTTTAGATCCTGTAATTCTAGATCATGAATGGTTATTATGGCTCTATTCTTGGGGGAAGGGAAATTGGAAAAGAGAAAGCAACAAAATATGAAGGCACTCCAAAAAGATGTGATAGGGTGATAAAGGTGTGACAAGATTTCCCATTTACGCCCTTATTCCAGTGAAGCTTCCTCGCCACAAAGAGCGGCGTATTTAGGTTATGAATTTCATATAATATTGTGAATAAATAAATTATTAGTACAGCTTCTCCTGCTATAAAAGAGGCTGTAATTTTATTTTATTAAATAATAATATATTTAAAAAAGGAGAATCCCATGAAATATAGAAACGTCGCCTTATTTTTTGCTATTGCAAGTCTTTTTCTTCTATTTGCATGCTATCATACTGTGACAGCGGCAGCTGGAACGACAGTCAAATTAACTGTCCCTAATCTTCCGTGTGGCGGCTGAGCGGAGCCACAAGATAGGATAAGGTCTATCCTAACAAGTATTGAAGGGGTATTGAAATACAACCTACACGCCAAATCTTTTATGGTAACTGTAACATATGATGAAAAGAAAACTAGTGTTGACAAGATTATAGAACAACTTTCAGGAGGAGGGTATCCAGTTTCAGGAGAACCCCAGTGGGTTAAGTGATTTCTTTCAATGCCAAAGGATGGCATTTTTTTTCGATGAGAATTTATAATGATATTTTGATAAGTGTTTGTTCTGAGGTCTACCCCCCGGCAATGATAAGTGTTATATGCAGCCTGTCCCCATCCTTAACTGACATAGCGAGTTCCTCAGGATAGGAGCTTTCTAAATTAACATAGATATCAACATAATTGAGCAATTTTCCCTTTTTATCAAATATCTTCGGTTTGATGCCTGGAAAATGATTCACTAAATCATTAAGGCACTGACCAACAGTAGTACCATTAACTATAACCGTGGCCTGTCCATTCGTTAAATCACGCAAGGCCTGATGGATGCTTACCTCTATACTCATTGCCTGTATTATCCCTTCCTCACGTGGCCACAATGCTCACATTGGGGGTCTTTTTTGACCTTGAATTCAGTGAATTTCATATCCAGCCCGTCGTAGATTAACAGTCTATTTTTGAGTAGCTCACCGATTCCCACGATATATTTTATTACCTCTGTTGCCTGGATACAGCCAATGACCGCTGGTGTAACACCGATCACCGGGAATTTCTCCTTCGGAATATCTCCCCTATACACACATCTCAGACACGCTGTTTTGCCTGGGATAATGGTCATTGTCCTCCCTTCAAAACCGTACACTGCCCCGTGAAAAAAGGGGATATTTTTCTCTATTGCAGCCTTATTCAGGAGATATCTGGTTGCCAGGTTATCCATGGCATCCACTATTACATCAAAGCCGGCTATAAGCTGAAAAACATTGGCATCAGTTATTGTCTTCTCGATGGCCTCTATTTTTACTTCGTGATTGATCTTTTTGAGCTTCTCTGTGGCTGAAGAAGCCTTTTTCTTGCCTACATCCTCATCCCAGTGCAAGATCTGCCTATTCAGATTACTAAGTTCTACACGGTCATGGTCAACTACCCTTATTATCCCAACTCCAGCTACTGTCAAATATATGGCTGCTGATGAGCCAAGCCCCCCGGCACCGGCAATAAATACCTTTGCACTTTTAAGTTTTTCCTGCCCATCCTTCCCAATATTAGCAATCATTATTTGCCTGTCATACCTTTCCAGTTCATTAATCGTAAGCATATGCTCGTCACCCCCCTGGAATAAGGTATATATATTGTCGGTGCACATCACATGTTATCATACTGCCCCGTTCCAATGTCTTCAAAGCTGTCTATTCGCTCAGCCAAAGGCTCGTGTGAGGAGATTCCTTCATAATTTTTCCCTTTGCACCTAAGTAGGTTTTATACCCGCCGCTCAAACTTTTGGACTGAAATCCGTTTTGCACGAGAATGCGATGACCTAAATATGCTCTCAGGCCTACAGCGCAGAAAGGTATGTAATTTTTTTTCTTATCCAGTTCAGGGAGCTTTTGGCGTAATTCATTAAGTGGTATATGCAATGACCCTTCGATAACTCCGGCAGTATCGAGCTCATCCTTGTTGCGCAGGTCGATTAAAATGTTTTGGTTCCTGTTAAGGTCGCCAATAACATCCCAGTTAATAGTTTCGATATCGCCCTTTAAAATATTTGTGGCGACAAATCCTGCTATATTAATCGGATCTTTGGCCGAAGAGTAAGGTGGCGCGTAGGCCAGTTCAAGTTCCTCAAGATCGTATACTGTCATTGCGCCATGGATAGCCGTGGCAAGGAGATCGATACGTTTATCCACACCTTTCATGCCAATGATTTGTGCTCCGAGGATTTTGCCGCTACTCGGCGAAAAAACCAGCTTAATCGCCATTATCGTAGCACCGGGGTAGTAGGAAGCGTTTGAGCCAGAATGAGTGTAACTTACAAGGTAGGGTATATTGTTGTGCTTCAGAACTTTTTCACTGGCTCCGGTGGAGGCAACGGTCAGATTAAATACCTTTACCACCGTTGATCCCAAGGTGCCCCTGAACATGGATTTTCGCCCCAGTGCATTGTCAGCGGCGATGCGACCTTGTTTATTTGCTGGTCCGGCGAGTGCAGTCATAGTAGGCAGCCCGGTCACAAAGTCCTTTACCTCCACAGCGTCTCCGACGGCATAGATATCCGGATCAGAGGTTCTCATTGTGGCGTCCACTTTAATACCGCCGCGTTTGCCAATTTCCAGTCCAGCTTCTCTGGCAAGCCTGTTTTCCGGTTTTATACCAATTGCTAATATGACTATGTCACATTCGATAGAATGTCCTTTATTAGTCAATACGAGTATGCGGTCTCCCTTTTTGGAAAACGACTCAACGCCATTTCCCAATTCACATATGATTTCCTTCTCCTTAAGATGGGCATGAACGATAGCAGCCATCTCGTAATCAAGGGGTGCCATTACCTGATCGAGTATCTCAACGATTGTTGTTTTCACGCCCCGGTGCACAAGGTTTTCCGCCATTTCGAGGCCGATAAAACCACCGCCGACAACCACTGCTGACTCAGGTCTTTTGGTATCGACATGTGCCTTTATGAGATCCGAATCTTGGATGTTACGGAGGCTGAAAATATTGTTCAGTTCAATGCCCTTGAAAGGGGGTTTGACAGGTTCTGCTCCCGGTGAAAGAATAATCTTGTCATAGCTCTCTTTGTACGTTACTCCAGTTTTGATATTCTTTACCTTGACCTGCTTATCCTTTATATTGATGGCAGTAACTTCAGAGAAAATCCTTACATCAATGTTGTATCGGTCTCTGAATGTCTCAGGGGTGGTCACTAGAAGATCTTCTCGCTTTTTAATAACCTCTCCGATATAGTAAGGCAGTCCGCAGTTGGCAAAGGAGATATGCTCTCCTCTCTCAAAGAGAATAATTTCGGCGCGTTCATCCAGTCTGCGCGCTCTGGCCGCAGCAGTCGCACCACCAGCTACACCTCCAATTATCAACAGTTTAGTTGCCATTATCTTTCACTCCTTGCTAAAAAAAGTCTCACGAGTTGGAATACCTTAAGGGGGATTTTTGCCTCTGGTACGCACACCCAGCAATCACCCCCCAGTATCTTGTTTTACCTCTTTACCGATCCACTCCAGATAATCTGGATTGCCGCCAATAATGGGTAGGGCGACTATTTCAGGGGTTTCATAACTGTGAACCTCTTTAACCAATCTCACGATTTCACTTAATAAAGATGCCTTTGATTTAACGATCAAAAGGCTCTCTTGAGCTGAATCAAGCTTGTCGTGCCACCAGAATATAGAATTAACCCTGGGTACAATATTCACACAGGCTGCATCCCTATTTTTAAGAAGGGCTTTGGCTACCTCGTGTGCCTCTTCATTCGTGCCAGTGGTAATAAAAATAACCACATTCTCCCTATTTTCCATTAGTCGCTATTCTCCTGCTATTAGTATAAATAAATATTTACCCTTTCTTCCCCATTTCCTTTTTATATGAAAGAAACTTGAAACTGGATAAAAAGGCAATCTAAATCCTTAATTTAAAAAGTCACAAATAACAAAAAGCTCTTTCATGGTTCGTTGTGGCCGGAAGGCCATGAGTGTTCATTAGCATGTTACTTTTAACGACCCTTCAGTTGCTTCAAGGTTCCTTTTTGTTTTTGCCTCTCGACCAGATCCTCAAAGCTTGTGGATTCCAAAACCCGGTCTATTGCCCTTTTTACCTCAGCCCAGATGTCATGGGTTACGCACGTGTCTGAACGAGGATACAATTCAGGATTATCCACACAGGCTACTGGAGTAATCGAGCCCTCGAGAAGTTGGATAACCTCGCTGAGTATAACTTCCTTGGGAGGCTTAAGAAGCGATATCCCACCCCGAGCTCCTCTGGTGGTCTTTATTATCCCTTTTTTTACGAGAGGTCCGATTAGCTGCTGCAGATAGGGCAGGGGAATTTGTTGTCTTTGGGAAATGTCTTTCAGAAGCACCGAGCCCTTACCCCAGTGGAGTGCTAACTCCAACAGTACCCTGGTTCCATATCGTGCCCTTGTAGAAAGCTTCATAATTATTATCAATTGTTTTGTTGACTAAAATGGTCATCAATTATAGAATATAAACAGAGAAGTACAGGTGTCAAGAAAATTAAGGGAGCTTCTTTTACTAGCGAAGCTCCGCCTCAAACCGACGAGTTATGCATTTAATGGCTTAAGTGCCTAAAATGCCTAAAGTGAGCTAAAATGCCTAAAGTGAATAAGAATACTTGATATCTTTA
>JAFDHR010000488.1 GCA_019308645.1 Deltaproteobacteria bacterium | reverse complement strand
ATGTAGTGGCTTGATTATTTTAGTCCTGAAAGGTACCCTGGTTTTCGTGCTCTAAAGTGAACTAAAGCTAAATTGTACCAGTACCAGAGGTAGTGGTTTAAACCGATTAATTAACCTTAATCCAGAGCTAACCTGGTAATTAATTGATATAGTTGGAAAAAATTATAACATTTTGTTGAAAAATGGACTCCAATCAGCTATAATATATTGGAATTGTTAAAAAAATACCTGAAAGGAGTCCACATATGAATGTAACACGCCAAGCACAAAGAGCACAAGAAAGAAAGACGCAAAAAGAACAGAAAAAGCTTATCAAACAATTACAGTTATCAGATCTTATGTATGTGGCTGATGATAGTAACATGACCTTCTCTGCCATGGGTCCACATCTAGTTGATTTCATGAAGGTTATTGGACTTCCAAAGTTTTTGAAAGATCATCTACATATAGAAAAGAGGGAGAGTCTCTACAGTCCGGATAAGCTCTCCCAGCTTTTGATATTGCAGAACATACTCGGCTATGACCGAATTGAAGGCAGCCGGCCATTAAATCAGGATAGTATCATGAAGCAAAAGCTGGAAGTAAAAAACTATCCTGATCCTGAAACCTTCCGAGATGAGCTTCAAAAATATGACAAACTCAATATGGAACAGTTGTTTTTTGTCAACCTGAAGGTTCTCAATGTCCTATGCCGACTTACCGAACCTCAGTATGTTGATCTGCATTTTGACTCTAAGGTGATTACGGTCTATGGGGATCAAGAAGGTGCAGAAGAGGGGTACAATCCCCATAAGCCAGGTAGAAAGAGCTATCATCTTAAAGTTTGCACCATTGAGCCATTCGGTTTCATCTTAGCCATCCAGTTAGAGCCTGGCAACTCAGTCAGTTCCACTGGGTTTATTGAGTTCTACAAAAACTCTTTAGCTGCCATACCTCAAAACCACTTTGTGGTTCAAAATGTTCGCTTGGATAGAGGATTCTTTGGTGAAGACAACATCAAGGCATTTGAAGGAGATTATCTGTTTTTTGAGGTGGTGGCGAAAAAATACTCCAGTATAAAACGCTTTATAGACTCCATTGCTGAGGAGGATTTTGAACCCTTTTACCCTGATGAAACCATCTACGGAGCCTCCTTTTCCTTGTGTCTGAATTTATGGGAAAGGCCGCGTGATTTTGTTGTGGTCCGAAAATTAGTCGGCCATGAAGACAATGGCCAAGGGATGCTCTTTCCCAAATGGCACTACCAGGTCATATGTCATAACCAGTTGGATATGAGTCCTAAAGAGGTCTGGGAGGATTACAATCAACGTGCCAGAATTGAGCTGAACATCCGGGATCTAGACTATGACCACTTTATCACCAAGGTGCCCACAGGGATCTTTTTAAGCAACTTTGCTTACTTCTGGCACTGTGTTTTGTCCTATAATCTGGTGCTCATTTTCAAGAACTTTATCCTTACAGGTGAATGGTCTAAATACAGGCTGTCAACCCTGCGTAAAAAGCTCATTACCATACCAGGCAGGCTTGTGAACCATTCTGGCAAAATGGTCATGCGCCTGATAGCAGATTTTCCTTATCTGGACATTTTGGCATCTGTCAAAGAGCGATTAATATGGATTTATCAAAGTTTAAACCCTTTGCCGGTTTAGATCTTCATACGATCATAGTAACGATTTGGAATAAACTTTGGCACCGCTGGAGAGGTGTGTAAAAAAAATGTAAATTTCACAATATCAGGGAGCATGATATGAGCTAATCTTGTTCGTTATGCCTCCTTAAAAGATTTATTAGGTCTTTTTTTGAAAAAGATGGATTAAAACAGTAATTCCAGTGTTCGTGAATCATTCACTCTGGATTAAGGATTATTCAATTCTAAATTTTGGAGGTATTTATTATGAGAAAAGTACTTTTTTTTACGTTGGCCATGCTGTTTACATTTATTTTTTCCTGTGGATCATCCGAGGATTCCATCGTCGGCACTTGGAAGCCGGTTGAATATTATTTTGCGGGAGAAAAGCAGGATGACAGCTATCTGCAAAAGACCACCCTGGAGTTCCACAAGGACGGAACAGGAGAAACAACGGTTAACGGTATGAAACAAACAGGAACCTACACGGTCGATGGAAATACAGTCACTCTAAAAACTAAATACGGACCTATCACCTATCAGCTGGAAGGCGATACCCTTAAAATCGACAACCCGGCGACCAAGGCCACGTATAAGAAAGTCAAATAACACCGTAATTGCGCGATCAACACATAATTGTTCGTT
>JAFDHR010000487.1 GCA_019308645.1 Deltaproteobacteria bacterium | reverse complement strand
TATTTTTTACAAGCCGTGATCTTAAAATTCTTAATCTCTCAAAAGACGAATACATTCCTGTAGGAATTAACGATATGGAAAGAAAAAACAATGATCAACATTTTATAGAAAAAGTAACTTGGGGCAACATCAATAAAGCATTTACTAAACCTGTCCAGCTTTCCGCTCAAATAGGTGATAATAAACTTGCTCAAGAAATTGTAGAATTTTTAAACCCTAATAAAGATGCTGACTATACGCCCCTCCTTAAAAAATTGCAGAATTTTATTAAATCTAAAAATGAAAATGCAAACTACATACCTTATCAAAAAATTGCAGAATTTTTTAAATCAAAAAAGTTTGATGGTATAAAGTATAGGAGTGCCCTTGGCAAAGGATATAATGTAGTTCTGTTTGATCTTTCATCGGCAGAGCAAGCTGACTGTTCACTTTTTGATGTAAAAAATATTTCCTACTCATTCGAGCCTATTGATAGGGCTAAATACATAACTCCTTTTGGTGAAGATCAGGGTGATTGCGACGACACATAACAAGGCGTTTCCACGCAAAGCACGAAAAACCGCACCCGGTGAACGTAGCGTTAAGCCGTACAGAAAATAAAAGGCGGTAATAGAATTGAATGATCGAAAAAGATTTTGACATACCGTTTATCGCTGACCTCGCACTCCGCGAGAAGCAGATCCAGCAGAACTACCGCCCGGTTATTGCTGTGCATAAATGGTTCGCCCGGCGGCCAGGTACATTGTTTCGAGGACTGCTGTTATCCGAGTTCTCGGGCAAGCCGCTTCGGGAAGTGTTTTACAAGGCGAACGATCTTTCGGGCCTTCATATTGCTGATCCATTTATGGGTGGTGGAACACCGATCCTGGAGGCGAATCGGGTTGGATGCAAGGTAACCGGGTTTGACATAAACCCAATGTCCTATTGGATCGTCAAACAGGAAATCGAACACCTTGATCTCGATGCTTATAAGGAAGCCGCTGAATCGCTGCGCTCAGAACTTGAAAAGGAAATTGGGCACCTTTATCGAACAAGATGCACCCGGTGCGGCTCGCACGAAGCTTACGTGAAATACTTCCTTTGGGTAAAAGTGAAGCGATGTCATAAATGCGGAAAGGATATTGACCTGTTTCCCGGCTATCTCCTTTCTGCTGATTCCCGGCACCCCAAGAACGTCTTCGTGTGTCCGGCCTGCGGTGAACTAACAGAGACCAGTGAACGGCAGAATCCCGGCCAATGCAATCACTGTTCCGGGGAACTGGCGTTAAATGGACCCGCCAGACGAAGTAGTTGCCTGTGCCCCGAGTGCGGCACCGAAAACCATTTCCCTGATGCTGATCTTGGTGCGCCTCGTCACCGTCTTTTCGCAATAGAATACTACTGCCCGGTTTGCAAGCCTTCTTATATCGGCAGATTCTTTAAGAAACCTGACGATCAGGACATCCAATGGGTTGCCGAGGCCGAAAGGAGTTTGAAAAGAATACGCCCCAGGCATGTGCCGAATGATGTTATTCCGAGCGGAGATGAAACCAATCGCCTGCATCGTTGGGGATACACGCGCTATAGGGAAATGTTCAATAGCCGCCAGCTTCTTGGACTGGAACTCTCTGCCCGCATTATCGCCAAAACATCCAATGAGCGTTTGCGCAATGCACTAGCAACCAACCTTTCCGACTTACTCCGCTACCAGAACATGCTGTGCCGCTATGATACGAGGGCGCTGAAGTCTCTTGACATTTTCTCGGTTCACGGATTTCCGGTAGGATTGATTCAGTGCGAGTCGAATTTCTTTGGGATCATTGAACCGGGCCGTAACACGTGCGTAGGCAGCGGCGGATGGGCCAATATTATCGAAAAATTTAAGAAGGCCAAATCATATTGCGATAGGCCATTTGAGGTGAGGTATCAGGGACGCATAAAGAAAATAATTCCTATTAAGGGGGAATGGATCGGTGACCACTTGAATGGCGATGACTCCGGCCATGGGCGCGTTGTTGATATCTCTTGCCGAAACGCCGCATCTTCCCGTCTCCCGGACGCCTCATTGGACGCCGTATTTACCGACCCCCCCTATTTCGACAACGTCCAGTATGCGGAGCTTATGGATTTTTGCTATGTCTGGCTCAGAAAGTTGATTGGGCAGGGCTCCAAAGCATTTTATGCGGACTCCACCCGTACAACTAATGAGCTGACCGGAAATGTGGACATGGGCCGGGGGCTGGATCATTTCACAGAGGGGCTCTCCGCCGTATTTCAACGAATGTCTAAGGCC
>JAFDHR010000486.1 GCA_019308645.1 Deltaproteobacteria bacterium | reverse complement strand
CTTTGCTCGTTAGAGACGCTAAGAACGCTGAGAAATATTCTTTGGAGAGAATCGCTTAAAATCCCGCATAGCGGGGTCCCAATGGGAACTACATTGGGACTAATGGGAATGCCTGTAATGGGAAAAGTAAGTTGGCTTATTTTTCCCGTTAAGACTTCCCATATGCATTTTAAGCGATCCTTTACATCTGATTCAATGCTCTTCTCAGAGTACTCTGCGACTCAAGTGAAGGAAATGAACGGGCGGTGAATGTTTAATATTTATTTAATCCGGTTAATCCTGTAAATCCTGTCGAAAAAGCTCCCTGACATGTCGGGGCTAAAGAAGCAATAAATTTCCACAGGATTTTGAGCAATTACTTAATTTCTATAAATGACATTATTCGTAATTGCTCAGGTTGTTTGGTTCACGTCTGAACTTTGAACCTGAGTTACCATATCTTTAATTATCTTTCCGACTATTTGATGAGGGCTTAAATTTGTAGTATCAATTATCTTTGCATCTCTGGCTGGTTTTAGCGGAGATAGATGCCGATTCATATCCTGGTTATCTCTCTTGATAAGATCTTTCTTTACTTTTTCCCTTGAAATCGATTCTCCTCTTTTTTGCCTTTCCTGAAATCTCCGATCTACTCTTACCTCTAATGATGCATTAATATAGAATTTGTGCTGAGCGTCTGGAAATACAACTGTTCCCATGTCTCTACCCTCTGCCACCAATGGGCCTTGAGAGCCAATCTTTCTCTGGAGGATTGTCATTACTTTCCTTACGTTATCAAGCGCCGATACATCGGATGCTATTAAATCTATAGCAGGCTCCCGAATGGCTTTAGTGACATCCTCATTGCCCAAATAAATTTTTGTTGCATCACCCTCATGAATAAATTTTATATCAAGCCCATTACATATTTTAGATATCTCTTCTTTGTTTTGCAAATTTACACCAGCCCTCTGGACGGCAAGTCCAACAGCCCTATACATAGCACCTGTATCAAGATACCGATAATGTAGCCTCTGAGCCAGAAGGCGACTAACAGTGCTCTTTCCAGACCCTGTTGGTCCATCAATGGTTATTATTAATTGATTAGACATGATACGTGAAAATCGGGAAGAATCGTCAATCAAAAATAAACTTCCTTCATTTATTTAGTTTCGAGTTTCCAGTTTCCAGTTTCCAGTTTCCAGTTTCGCATAGAGAACCTTCTCCAGAGTTTTTACAAATCGTTTATTCTCTTCTGGTAAACCTACATTTATTCTTATATAGTCATTCAATCCAAAACTTTCCATAGACCTCACGATGACACCTTCCTTGAGCATACGCTGGTAAGTCTCGTGTGCTCCGAGCGGAGTTTTAATCAAGAAGAAATTTGTCTGAGTAGGTATATATTCAAGGCCTATGCGATCTAATTGGGAGTAAAGAAATACAAGGCCATCCTGTGTGAGGGTACGTGTTTTTTCCACAAACTCATCATCATCAAGTGCAGCCAATGCTCCGGCCTGGGCTAAATAATTGACATTAAATGGCTGTCTGACGAGGTTCATGCTATCTACTATAGTCTCAGAGGCAAATCCGTACCCAATCCTAAGCCCGGCTAACCCATAGGTCTTTGAAAATGTTCGCAGGACTACAAGTAGTGGATATGATTCTAATAATTCAAGTGAACTTGTAATATTTGGATCTGTGCAAAATTCAATATAGGCCTCATCTAAAATAACTATCAAATCTGAGGGAAGGGAATGTAAAAACTGGAAGATATCCTTTTTGTTGAGGCCCATTCCTGTTGGATTGTTCGGGTTATTTATAATAATAATCTTGGTCTTAGAGGATACTGCTGTAAGTATGGCTGACAAATCAATAGAGAAATCTAACAATGGCACTGTAACTATTTTTCCTGCAAAACTTTGAACGATTTTTTCGTACATCAAAAAGGTGGGAAAAGGGAGGATAACCTCTTCGTTAGGTGAAAGAAAGGTATGTACAACCAACTTTATTATCTCGTTCGATCCATTACCCAAAATAATTTTGTTCATTGGCAATCCAAATTTTTTTGACAATTTCTGTCTCAAATAATAGCAACTGCCATCAGGGTACCGATGGATATTGTTGATGTTTTCTTTAATAGCCTTGATGGCTTTGGGGGAGGGACCCAAGGGATTCTCATTTGAAGCCAGTTTTATAGAGCCGCCAATCCCTAACTCTCTCTCAAGTTCCTCTATTGGTTTACCTGGTGGATAAGGAGTCAATTTTTCGATACATTTTCTCATTAATCTTTTCATAC